>JACRIP010000583.1 GCA_016220045.1 Planctomycetota bacterium | reverse complement strand
GCCTACGCCAAAGTTCTGGGTAGGGGCGGACCCCTGTGTCCGCCACGCCGGCTCGCCGATTCCGCCCTTCCGGCACCCTTTGCGACCGCCTCTTCAGGCTGAACGTACGCCGCAGACGAATCGCAAATGGCCCATCGATCCGCCTGAGGGCGGAACTACGAACGAGCCGGATGGCCGATCTAAGGTGCTTGGCATCGCGGCGGGTCCGTCTACCTGGGACGGCGATCAGCGTTGTCGTGCTCGACGGCCCGCGCCGCTCCGCCCACCGCCTCCGGCAGCGATTCCGCCAGCGCCAGGCCCCATTCCGGCGCCAGGCAGGCGAGGCCGCGCGACTCGTGCGCCTTCCCCTCGCGCACGCAGCGGTCGCGGTACTCGCGCGCCCGCTCCGCCTTCCCCTGCGCCGCCGCCCGCTCCGCCAGGTAGAACCAGAGCGCGGTCCGCCACGCCGCCTCGCGCGTCCAGGCGAGCCGGCGCGCCAGCTTTCGCTCCGGCAAGTCCCCGAGCAGATGCCGCGTCGCGGCCCGCCACCAGAAGCGCCGTTTCATCGCCGGCAGGCGTGTCCGCGCCAGTTCCTGTGCCTCCGGCGTCTTCCCGAGACGGGCCAGAAAGGCCATGGCGGCCGGGACCAGCACGTCGGACCAGGTGCAACGGTCGATGCCTGCGCGCAGGGCCGCCACCGCCTCTTCGCGCCGGCCCAGGCGACAGAGGGCGAATCCGAGCCCGTGCCACGCCGTCCAGTCGCCCGCATCGTGGGCCAACGCGTCGCGATAACCGGTCTCGGCGCCCGCGAAGTCCCCGACGCGCGCCTGCGCCGCCGCGGCGAGGGCGTACATGCGGAAGCGCGACGCGTCTTCGGCGCGGGCCGCCGCGAACTCCGCCGCGCCTTTCTCATACTCGCCCATGCGCAGATGGACGAGGGCGCGCTCCTCGCGCACGCGCGCGGAGTGCGGCGCCAGCTCGTCGGCGCGTTCGCAGCAGGCCAGGGCGCGCTTGAAGCGCCCGCGCCACGCGTGATGGCGCGCGCGACGCAGGTAGCGGCCGACCGGGCCCGGTGGGAAGTGGCGCAACAGCCGCCGCCGCCACGCGAGCAGCAGACACGCCACCACGACGCCCGCGCAGGCGCAGAGCAGGATCGCGGTCGCGGTCGCGCCCAGATCGAGGGTCGCGGCCAGGGCAACGCCGAAGACCAGCGCCACCAGGACCGGCAGGAACGCGCGCGAACCTTCCCCCGGGGCCAGGTCCACGTCGAAAGGAAAGCGACGACCGATCATGGCTTCACCTGATGTCTGCGGCGTGGGCGTGGCGGGTGCGGCGCGGGAGCACTCCCCCATGATACCGGCACGTGCCGCAAAATCAAGCAGGCGGACGTGGCGGGCGTCGTCACCGGCGCGCGCCCAGAATCGCCCGACCACTCTCCGCGTGCAGGCGGCCGGCGTGATTCGCCACCAGGATGTCCAGGACGCCGTCGCCGTCCAGGTCCACGACGACCGGGTCCGCCTCAAACGCACTCAATCTCGCCGCGTCCGCGGCCTTACCCCCCGCACTTCCCGCGCCGCCTGCGCTCCCGGTCGGGGATCCACTGGAGGAGGCGGACTCCCCGACTTCGCCCGCCACCCGGAAGCTCCACAGCCGTCGGCCGTCCCCGGCATCGAGCACCACCACCTCACCGTCCATCGTCGCGGCCACCACCTCCATCCGCCCATCCGTATCGAGGTCGCAGACGACCGGCGAGGCCATCACGGCCTTGCCCTTGGGTCCCTGCCAGAGCACTCGCTTGCTCGCGTAGTCGAAGGCCGCCACGCCCGCCGCTCCCAGCGGGGCCACCAGGATCGCGCCGCCGTCCTTGCCGCGCAGGACGGCGGGCCGCCCCCACGCCTCGCTGCCGCCGCCCGCCGACCAGAGAACCGCACCGGTCCGGCCCTCCAGGACCACCAGGGTCCCGGCCCGGTTCACCACCAGCACCTCCGGCACGCCATCGCCGTTCAGGTCCTCCAGCCCCGGAGGAGAGCGGCTCCCGCCCCGGCCGATCGCCCGCTTCCACAACAGCTTCCCGTCCGTGCCGCCGACCGCGTAGACGTAGCCGTCCATGAACGGCGCCACGACGTCCGGGATGCCGTCGAGATCGAGATCCGCGAGCCCAACGGCGCCCAGCGCTACCGCGCCGGTCGGAAAGGACCAGAGCCGCTCTCCCGCGCGGCGCCCGTCCAGCGCGAGGACGTCCTGCAAGCCCCAGCGGTGAATCACCGGATCGGGCACGCCGTCCCGGTTGAGGTCGCGCGCCAGGGGAACGCTGTAGACCTGGCCCTTCTCCAGGGGCCAGCGGCGCGCCTCGGCGCCATCGGCGCCGCGCCAGGCCCAGAAAAAATAGTCGCCGCCCACCCGATCCTGACCGGCCTGCAAGACCTCCGGCTGCCCGTCCCCGTCCAGGTCCGCGAGCCCGGGTCCGCGATTGTTCGCCAACGTCTCCTCCCGAAACCAGCGGAACCCGCCGGTGGCGCCGTCCAGGCACGCGAGCGACCGCGACTGACCCCACGCCCCGAGTTGCACGACCTCCGGCCGACCGTCGCCGTCCAGGTCCGCGGCCGCCGGCGTGGCCAGGAGCCCCCCGGCCGCCTTTCGTTCCCACAGGGTGCGCGGCGGCCGCGCCAGGCCCACGAATCCCGCGTCGCCGCGCAGCAGAATCCCCAGGCGCCCGTCGTCGGGCCCTTTGGGACAGCCGACCGGGTAGACGTCATGCTCCATGCGCAGCGTCCACGCCCGGTTCCCTTGCTCGTCGAAGCAGGCGACTCCTTCCCCCTGCAGGCCGGCGATGAAGTCGTCGCGGCCGTCCCCGTCCAGGTCCCGCACGAGCAGACAATTGAACGCGCCCGGCGTGGACCAGAGGACCGCGCCCGTCTTCCCATCCAGGGCCGTGAGGCCCTCCTCGTTGGGCACGTAGAGCCGGGTGCCGATGCCGATGACCGATCCGTCTCTACGGTATTTTCCTGAGCCCGTCCTCACGCGCGCGGACCAGACCGTCCGACCGTCCGCTCCCGAGACCAGGTCCACCTTGCCGTCCGTCCGGGGCACCAACGCAGCGACGACGCCCACGCCGGTCAGATCCGACATCACCTGGGTCCCGGCCACGTTCCAGCCCGCGTCGACGGGGCGACTCCACAGCGTCCGGCCGCTCGCGGCCTCCACCATGCGGAGCTCGTTCGCCGTCCAGGCGTACAGCTTCGTGTCGGCGCCGAACCACGCGCCGGGCCCGTTGAAGCCGACGAGGGCGCCCAGCCCCGTCGACCACTCCAACACCCCGGTCGAGAGCCGCAGCACACCGACCCGGACCTCCCCGGTCTCGATCCAGCCAACCGCCTCGCGGGGCGCCGCCTGACCGATGAAGCGCACGCAGTCGGGTTCTCCAGGGTCCTGCACCAGCCACCGGAAGAAGTTGCAGGGTACGGCGTGGCGGGCCACCGCGGCACCGGTCTTGCCGTCGAGAATCCAGACGGCCCCGTCGCGCCCGCCGAGCGCGATTTCGGCCACGCCGTCACCCGTCCGATCGCCCAGGCGGAGCACCGGCGCCGACGCCGGCTGCGGCCATGCTCCCGGTGGGCCTTCCCAGACCCAGAGCTTCGCGGCGTCGCCCGTGCCGCGCGGATCGATGCAGGTCGCCCGCATCCGGTCCCGATCCTGCGCGCCGATGACCACGACCGACCCGACCGTTCCCCCGAGATCCAGGACGAGCGGGTGGACGCCGCCGGAGCACTCCGAGGGTAGTGTACGGATCCGACTGCCCGTGCGGCCGTCGAGCACGACCAGGACACTCCCCTCCTGCGACAGCACCTCCGGCACCCCGTCGCCGTTCAGGTCGGTCAGGAGCTGCACCGCAAAGCTCCCCTGCGATTTCTCGGGCGCGTGGTCCGCCCACACGATGCCCCGTTCCAGCCACAGGAACGCGCGCGCCGTCTCGCCACGGCGGACGTCGATCCGGACCGCGCGATCAAAGTGCTCGGGTGCGCGCCCGACGAGGCGATACGATCCGGTATCGACCGGGAACCCTTGGAGACGCGAGCCGTAGGCTTTGCCTTCGAATGAAATCTCCGCTGCGGCGGGCTCCGCCTCCGCATCGAGCGCGCCCCGGTAGTGGCGGAGGGACAGCGACAACTCCCGGGACTTGCCGCGTTCGACGACGACGGTCCGGCTCTCGGGTTCGTACCCCACGCTTTCGACCGCGAGTTCATACACGCCGGCGCCGAGCACCAGCTCGCGCGGGCCGGCGGCGGCGGCGGGGAGGGGGCGACCATCGACCAGGACGCGCGCGTCGGCCGGCGCGACGGTGAGCTGGAGCCGTCCCGGCGTCGCCAGGTAGACGACGCCAACCGTGCACAGCGTCGCGAGGAAGGTGGCTGCCGCCGCGCTCCGGATCGGGCGGCGCCGGAGCGCGAGCCAGGCGGTGCGCACGGCGCCGGGCGGCCGCGCCAGGATCGCCTCGCCGCGCAGAAAGCGGTCGAGGTCCTCGGCGAGCGCACCCGCGGACTCGTAGCGCCGGCCCGGGTCCTTCTCCAGGCACTTCAGGCTGATCGTTTCCAGGTCGGCGTGGACGCGGCGGCCGCGCGCCACCGCCGCGGGCGCACGGGAGGGCGGGACCGGATCGCGCTCCAGGATCGCACGCAGAATGTCGACGAGCGCCTCCCCGTCGAACGGCTTGCCGCCGGCGAGTTGCTCGTACAGCATGACCCCGAGACTCCAGACGTCGCTGCGCGGTCCGATCTGCGTCGCGCGCGCGCCGGCCTGCTCCGGGGACATGTAGTGCGGCGTGCCGAGGACCGTGCCCGACCGCGTCGTCCCGTGCGGGTCGCGGCCGCCCACCTCCTTCGCGAGCCCGAAGTCCGAGATGTAGACCCGCCCCGCGCGATCCAGCAGGAGGTTGGCCGGCTTGATGTCCCGGTGGACCACGCCGGCCTCGTGCGCCACGTGCAGCGCCCGCGCCACGTCGCGCAGCAGCTCGACGAAACGGCGCGTCTCGAGGGAACCGCGCGCGCTCTCCAGGTTCGCGCCTTCGATGAAGTCCATGGTGAAGTAGTGCCGGCCCGCGCAGACGCCGACGTCGTAGACCTGGACGATGTTCGGGTGGCGCAGGCGCGCCGCGGAGCGGGCTTCGCGGAGGAAGCGCTCGATCACCTCGGGATCGGCGGCGGCGTCCTCGGCGAGGAGCATCTTGACCGCGACGACGCGTTTGAGCTCCTCGTCCCAGGCCTTGTAGACGACCCCCATCCCGCCGCGCCCGAGCTCCGACCCGATCCGATAGCGACCGAACCGGACGCCGGCCTCCGCTCCGGCCGCCGCCGGGCCGACGTCGCCGCCGGACCCGCCGGACCCGTCAGCCGGACCGGGACTCGACGGGGGCGCGGGGGGCAGGCGCAGGGTCTCGCTCTCCGCGGCGCGGCGGCGGGCATCGGGTGCTGCCTGTATTGGCGCTGCGAGCACGGTGTTCGGCGTCGCCAGCGGCGCGGGGCGCAGGGTCTCGGCAGCGCCGCTCTCCGGCGCGGAGGATGGTGGCAGGGCGAACGCCTGAGGGAGGATCAGCGGAGCGGTGCCGATCAGCGTTGCGGCAGTGGCGGGATCACCGGGCGCGGGAGCCAGAGTTGCCGCCGGCGCGGCCTCCGGGGCGCAGGCCGGCGGGGGAGGGGGCGGAGGCGGCGCAGCGATGGGCGCGGGGGGGTCCGCACCGGCCGGCAGGGCGGGGGCGGCTGCGCCGGGCGGGCTCCCTCCCCAGGCGTACTCGACCAGTCGCCCGCCGCAGCCGGAACAGAGCGGCGGCGCGGGGGAGGCAGCGGAGGAAGGAGGAACGGATGGGGCGGGGGAAGGAGCGGGGGAGGGCGAGGACAAGGGCAGGGAACCGGCGGCGGCTGCCGACGCCCCCGCGGCGGCGTCGAAGAGTCGCCGGCAGGGAGGGCAGGCCCACACCGACGAGTGCCCGGGCGACGCGTCCAGGCCCGCCGTGGGCGCGGGGTGCGCCGAGGAATCGGTCATGTCCCCCCCATCCCCCGGTCGAGCGATCCCGACCTGGCGTAACGGAGGTGGACCGACTCATCAGCGGAACGCCGAACCCGCCGGTCGCCCGGCGCGCGGGCTGCGGCGCGATCCGGGAATCAGCCCGCTAGAACGGCATCTCCAGGTCGATGATCGGACCGCGCAACAGCGGATTGTAGTTCACTTCCCACGCCTTGTTCTTCTTGCGGTACTTCGGCCAGGGCGGAGAGCCGTCCATCACCTCGTGCCACGGCCGGTTGTTCTTGTACTCCACCTTCTCGGTGTTGCGGAAGACCATCTTGCCCGGCAGGTCCGTCGCCGCAATGCTGATGAACTTGGGCTTGGGAAACGACAGCCAGCCGGACGCGCCGATCGGATCGAGCTGGAACTCCACGCGCGACGAACCGCGCGAGATCGCGTTGCCGTTGCGCTTCGACTGGTTCAGCAGCTTGGCCGCGTCGCCCGCAAAGGCATAGGCCGCCGGGTCCACCCCCAGCCCCTCTTGCATCGACTTGCGGACGTCCCCGCTGTTCGTCCAGTCGCCCCGGTCTTCCTTGTCCGTCAACGACGTCACCCGCCCGGGCAGGTGCGCGAACCACCGGCCCTTCGCGCTGCCGGTGTTGTACGTGCGCTTCGCGTTCGGCGTCCACGCCGCCTGCCGCACCGCCTGCACGCAGCCGAGCTTCGAGAGCGTACAGTCGCCCGCGAAGATGCACGCCACGATCAGGAGCAGATACATCGGCGAGAGGATCGCCATTTCCACCATCGACACGCCGCGCTCGCCGGCGCGCAGGCGACGGGCGAAGTTCGCGGCGGGGCGAAGCGTGCGGGGGCGAAGGCGACTGCCGTAGGTCATGGGAGGATACCTTAGTTCGAGGACGCGTCAACCCCGGGAGAGCGGGCGTTCCGCCTGAAGGCGGAACTACGAACGAATCGAGCGGCGCTCCCACCGCGCAGGGCGCAGGCGCGGGCGATCAGAACCCGAACCCGCCGGTGGCCTTCCGGTAGAGGCTCATGACCTGGCCGTCGCGCCGGCCGTTGGCCGGGTCGGCCCAGCTCGACATCTGGATGTCGGCCGCGATCCGCGGCTCGATCCGGCCGGTGGTCGCGTTCTTTTCCGGGACCAGGCGCGCGCCGAAGTTCACGTGATGGAGGTTGTTGTCGGAGCGGGAGAAGGAGGCGTTGGAACGGCCGGTGATGTCGACCGAGCCGTCCTTGCGCAGGAAGCCGAGCTTGGCCGAGGCGATCGCGAAGTACCCGAAGTCGGGGTCCTGGAAGACGAGCATCGGGGTCGTCGCCGGGAACCAGCAGCCGTCGTGGACCGGGTCGAAGGCGTCCGACTTCAGGATGAGGGGCATGGTGAAGCGCTTGACGTTGACCGACTGGCCCTGCTTGTTCCGGATGTCCGACTGGTAGAGGCGGATGACGAACGGGCCGCCGCGCTTGGCGCAGACCGAGCAGCGGAAGATCGACTGGCCGAGGTTGACCGCGGCCGCCGTCAGGTTGGCGAAGGGGATGGCGAGCGCCGCGGCCGTCGGGGGCGTGGTCATCTTGGCGGCGGCTTCGGCCGTGGCCGCGGCCATGAAGCTGACGAGCGCGGTGGCGAGGCCCTTGGCGATGCTCTGCTGGGTGTTCGGGTCGCTGGCGGCGGCGAGGGCGACGCCGGCGGCGCGCGCGGCGACCTGGGCGGCGCGCGCGGTGATCGGCGAGATGAAACTCGCCGCGTTGAGCCAGCGGTCGAAGGCGCCCTGGTGATACCCGTAGTTGGCGCCGACCAGATAGGGCGCCCAGCACTTGCGGGTCTGATTGTAGGCGCGGGGATTGGTGCTCTTGCCGGTCTCGGGATTGAACCAGGAGGGCAGCTCGTTCTTGCCGACCACGCGCACGGTGTAGTCGCGCAGGAAGCGGCGCGCCTTGTCGTCCTGGAAGAAGGCGTACTTGCCGGTGAAGCGGCGCAGACCGAGGCCGGCGCCGGCGACCAGGCAGCGCTGGGCGCCGCCCATCTTCGCGATCTTGTAGGCTTCCTTCTTGATCAGCCCGGGCGTGGCGGAGGCGATCCCGCGCGCCATCTTCGAGAGCTTGTAGAGCATGAACTCGGCGCGCGGAATGCCGGTGCGCGCGATCGCGAAGGCCGCCTTGTAGCGGGCGGTGGCGTTGTCGATGCCGACGTGCAGGTCGCGCGGGCCGGGGCGGGGCTGGCCGTTCATCATCGCCTGGCGCAGTTCGGAGAGCACGCCGAGGACGATGGTATCGACCGCGTAGCGCATCGCCCAGTAGTAGAGCACGGCCATGCCGTCGCCGATCCAGGCGACCGAGTTGAGCGAGTTGGCCTTGACCAGGCCGGCCGAGTAGGCGGCCCCGTCGGCCGCGTTCTGCATCTCCATGCGGATGGCGACGGCGTTGCCGATATTGAAGGTCATCGCCATGAAGCCGACCAGGACGAAGACCGAGATCGCGGCGAAGGCCATCACGGAGCCGCTTTCGTCGCGGCCGAAGCCGGGGCCGGAGTGCAAGGCGCGGCGGCCGGAGAAGGGCGCGGGCGCGAGCAGTTCGCCGCGGGCGCGGGCCTCGCTCCAGGTGGTCGCCGGGGTCGTGCTGTCGGGCTTCATGTCGCGCTCCGTCCGCGGTGGCTGCCGGTCGGTGGTTGGAATCGGGAAATTGCCGTAGGTCAGCGCTTGGGGTTAGTTTCCTTCCAGGTCTTCGGCACGGCGCCGATCTTCTTGAGCGTGAGGTGCGGCGAGCCCCACCGGCGCGAGGCGACCGAGCCGCTCGACATCTGGCCGCTGCTCCAGGAGCTGCCGGACCCGCCGCCGAACCACAGGAAGGACTTCCAGGGGTAGGCGAAGATCTCGTTGACGGCGGGGATGATGAGCTCGAAGTCGTGGGAGACCTCGACGACGACTTCGCCGGTGCGGGTGCCGGGGTCGAGGATGCGGGCCTTGGTCTTGAGGCGCGCGGCCTGGGAGCGCATGAAGCCGCCGCCCGTGCCGCCCATGATCGAGGAGCAGACCTCCTGGGCCGCCTTGCTCGTGGCGGAGGAGTTGGCGTCGCTGGTCAGCGCCGTGCGGGCGGCCGCGAAGGAGGCGTAGGTCGTGACCTGGTGCCCGATGTAGAGCAGCGAGAGCTGCATGATGCCGAGCGTGAAGAGGAGCTGGAGCGGAAAGGCGAGCGCAAACTCGACCATCGCGGCGCCCGTCGTGTCGCGCCAGAGGCGCCGGAGCGGATTCGGCATCGGAGAGATCCTCGGGAAAACCGCGCGGGAGGGCGGAGCACGGCCCCGCCCTCCCGGATCGTCGGTAGGTTGTTTGCCTTAGCGACTGTTCATCTTGGACTGGACCGCATTGAGCTTGGTCGTGCTGGTGCCGAAGAGGCCCTTGACCTTGTCGCCGAACAGGCCGACCGCGCCGATCAGGAAGATCGCCACGAGCGCCACGATGATGATGTACTCGGTCATGCTCGCGCCGGTTTCCGGGGCGAATTTCTTGGCCATCAACTGCTTCACCATGGGGGTCTCCTCCGTCAGTCATCAAGATGAAAAGAAGTCGGTTGGGGCGACAGCGGTCAGGGCTTGCAGATCGCCCGGGTGACCCGCTGGTAGTAGCCGGCGAGGACCTGGGGGAAGGCCATGAAGAGCGAGCACAAGCCGGCGACGACCAGCGCCATGGTCAGAACGTATTCGACCATCACCTGGCCACTCTGGCGTGCGTGCTTGAAGCGAATCATGCAGACCTCCAGACCTCGTTTCCGGGGTGCGCTATAACAAATCGGGTGCCACGCGCGGCGCCTCGCATGGTGATTCGCAAGGTGTTTGTCCACTCCGGGTTGCGCCGGCGATTCTAATCTTCGGGAGGCGCCGAGCGCGCGGCCGGGCGTCCAACTAGCTGGAGCATCCAAGAATCCGGATGGGCGCGCGGAGCCGCAACCTACCGAACCTCTTCTTGAGTTCGGATCATGATCTCGTCGAGGGACAGACGATGGCCGGCGACGTTCGGCAGTTTTGCGGTTTAGGGGTTTGGGGGGTTGGGTCGGTTGAACGCGCGGATCCCGCGAGCCCTCCCGCGCGACGCATGCGTTGCGGAGCCTGCGCAGCCGCTTTCGAGAAACTCAGTAGCGGTCGGTCCAGCATGCAGGCGGTTCGTCGTTCCGGCTCCAGCGGCGGTCGCACACGGGTCCTGGCGGGCCGTGCCGGGGCCCGGGCGATAGGGGCGGACCCCCATAAGCGCTAACCTAAGGCTTGACTCGTCGGGCGGCTTTGCTATACTCTGCGGCCATGAGCGCAAAGCCGATGGACGAAGAGTGGACCGTGGTAGCGAGCCTGTTGCCGCCGGAATGGCGGGAACTGGCGCGGCGG
>JACRIP010000576.1 GCA_016220045.1 Planctomycetota bacterium | reverse complement strand
GAGTCGCGGGCGCCGGGCGCGGCGCCGAACGGAATCGGATGGGACCCGGGGGCACCCTGCCGATCGCCCGATGAGACCGACCGGGTGTCCCTCCGCACGCGTCGGCGCCGCGCGCGCCCGGGGCGCCCGGGGCGGAGGGGGCGGAGGGGGCGGAGGGGGCGGAGGGGGCGGAGGGGGCAGAGGGTGCGGACGGCTGGCGACGCCGGACGAGGACCGGACCGAAGAATCGCCGAACCTCCGCGCGTCCTCTCGGTTATATTCCGTACCTTCGTGCCGTCGCACTGGGGCGACGCACTGCTCCGGACTTCGCTTGAGGGAAAGGGGGGACGCATGTCGCTCCATCCGCAGCTCTTCCACGCCCCGGCGGCCCGCCTCGATCGCCCGCCCGTGCTGCACGTGCGCTTCGACGGCGTCAGCCGCGACCTGCCGCTCGAGCGCCTGGACCTCGGTCCGGGCGCGAGCGACGAAACGGTGCGCGCCGCCGTCGCCCGCGTGCTCGAACTGTCGCCGGAGCGCCTCGCCGGCTACGTCGTCGAGCGTCACGCGACCGGCAACCTGACCGTCCGCCCCGAGGCCGTGTTCGGGTAGGCGGAGGGGAGCGTGCGGCGCACCGGCTTCCGGCTGCCGGCGGCCGCACTCCCCCACCCTCCCCCACAACGGGAGCTGGGGAGGGCGCCGCGCGCGGGCATCGTACGGTGCGTACCCTACCGGTAGAGCTTACAAACCGCGGCTTCGGCTGCACCCGACTGTGAATCGGATCGTAAACCGCTCTCCCGACTTGTACGCGCCGCACGAGGCCTGCGCACGGCGTGCCCCGACCTCCGGAACTTGCAAATCCTGACGGACCGCCTCCGGGCGTACCCTGACCTGCGCTTGCTTACAAACGCCTTCAACGCGGGGGGGCGCGGGTTCGAATCCCGCCGCGCCGACCAGTCTTCGATTCCCGTATGCCGGCGCGTAGCTCAGCGGTAGAGCACCAAAACAGATTAGCAGGCCGAACTCGTACGCCCGGAGCGGAACCCCGATGGACACTCCCGAACGCGATCTGCGCCTCCGCCTCCTCAATTCGCTGCTGACGACCCCGCACCGGCGCCTGCACCAGATCGCGCCGGTTCACGCCGAGATCGTCGCCGCCGACCCGCTCTTCTACGTCCGCCTCGCGGCCTGGTACGCCGACCACGGCGACGTGCGCGACCACCACGAAATGTTCGTCGCCACGCTCGCCTGCTCCGCTTTCGCCGGCCACCGCGACGCCGGTCTCGCCCTCCTGCGCCGGCTGCCGCCCTACCAGGTCGCGCGCGTTTTCGACTTCATCCACGGCCGCGTCGCCACGGGCGCGAAGTCGGGTCCGGTGAAGACCGGACTCTTCCGCAACATCCCGCGCTCGCTGCGCACGGAGATCGCGCGCTACCTCGCCGAGCGCGAGGCCAACCCGGCGCAGTTCGACCACGCCGTGCTGCACGCGCGCAAGGCGATCAAGCGCCTGTACGCCGTGCTCCACCTCAAGCCCGGCCCGCGCGCGCAGCAGATTCTCTTCGCCGACGACCCGCCCGCCGACTCGCCGCTCGCCGCGCTCAAGCGCCTGGCGCGCGCGACCGACACGGCGGAGCAGGCGCGGATCATCGCGGAGGCGGAGATCCCGTTCCGCATCGCCGCGACCGCCGTCCGCGCCCTCTCCCCCTCCGTCCTCGCCGCGCTCGTCCACGTGATGAGCCCGCAGGAGCTGATCAATTCGCTCGCCCTGCTCAAGCGCCGCGGCGCGCTCGACCACCCGGAAATCAAGGCGCTGGTGGACGCGAAGCTGGTCGCGGCGAAGAGTGCGCACCGCGTGGCCGCCCTCAAGACCCGGAAGGCGATCGCCGCCGCCGGCCTGGTCGGCGCGGAGGCGGACCGCCTCCACGCCGTGGCCGATGCCCAGGTGAAGGCCCGAGGCACGATCAAGCGCCCGACCGCGATCCTGGTCGACAAGTCGGGCTCGATGGAGATCGCGATCGAGCTGGCCAAGCAGGTCGGCGCGCTCATCTCCGGCGTTTGCGAGGCCCCGCTCTACGTCTACGCCTGCGACACCCTGGCCTACGCGATCCGCGTCCCGGGCGCCACGCTCAAGGACTGGGAGGTTGCGTTCGCCGGGATCAAGGCGGGCGGCAACACCTCGCTCGGCGTCGGCGTGCAGATGCTCCTGCGCGCGCAGCAGCGCGTGGAGCAGATCCTTCTCATCACCGACGAGCAGGAGAACACGGCTCCCTTTCTCGTACCCACGCTCGCGGCCTACCGCCAGGCGCTCGCGGCCGATCCGCAGGTGCTGCTCCTCAAGTGCGGCACGGCGACCGACCAGGTGGAGCGTGCGCTGGCGAAGGAGGGACTCGGCTGCGACACGTTCGAAGTCATGGGCGACCAGTATTCGCTGCCCAACCTGATCCCGCTGCTGACGCGGCCGTCGCGGCTCGACCTGTTGCTGGAGATCATGGACTACCCGCTGCCGACGCGGGGCGGCGGGGGGAGCGTGAGCTCCGGGAGCGGCGGACGCGCGGGCGGGAACGCCGGCGCATGACCATCCACGATCTGGTCGGTCGGCTCGGCGACGCCGAGCGGCGCTGTGCGGGCACGCTCTTTCTCGCGCCGGTGCCCGCGGGGGGCCGGGGCCGGGTGCGCGTGCGCATCGCCGGCGTGGTCTGCGAGCTCACGGTGGCGGGGCCGCCGGGGTGGCAGGTCTGCCGCGCGCGCGATGCGACGCGCGCCGACGTCGTCGAGGCGGCGGACCGGATCGCCGTCCGGCGTTTCCTGCAGCGGCTTCCCGCGCTGCAGGCCGTCGTGGCCGTCCACGGCGGGGTCGGCGGGGGCGGCGCCGCGTGGTTCGGGTTGCCGGTCAATCCGCGCGCGTCGGCGCTCCGCGTCGAGGGGCTCTTCCCCGTGCGGCTGGCCGAGGGGCTGCGCGATTTCGACGCGGTGGTCGTGCGCTTCGACGGCGGCGCCTTTCTGTTCGACGATCGCGATCGCCGGCGCGACCCGAGCCTCGCCGACTACCTGCGGCGGGCGCTGGCCGACCTGCGGCCGGTCGAGGAGCTGGCGAAGCGCGGGCTGGCGGCCGGGGAGCGCGCGCTCTACGCCTGGCGGCTGGAGCGGCGGCGTGAGGCGGAGCGGCCGGAGGTCGAGCGCCGTCTGGCGCGCGCCGTGGCTCACGGCGGCGCGACCCTCGAAGGGTACGTCGAGCGCGGCGACGAAATCTCGGTTACGTATCGCGTGGACCGGCGGAGCTACACCAGCGTCGTGCGCGCGGCCGGATTGGAGGTCGTGAGCGCCGGCATCTGCCTTTCGGGCGCAGACCGTAGCTTCGACCTGGCCAGCCTGGTCGGCGTGCTGCGCGCGGCGCGGCGGCCCATGCCGGGCGAGGAGGATTGACATGGCCGAATTCGACCGGCACGAGCGGCTCTATCGCGGCGCGGAGTCGGCGGAGCGGCCCGCGCGCCCGCGGAGCTCGATCTGCGGCGCGGGGGCGATCGGCTCGCACCTCGCCGACGGGCTGGCGCGGGCGGGCGCGCGCCGACTGCATCTGATCGATCGCGACCGCGTCGCCGAGGGGAATCTCGGGACCCAGGTGTACACCCGGGATGACATCGGGGCGCTGAAGACGGAGGCGCTGCGCAACCATCTGTTCCGGGCGGTGGGGGTGGAGGCGGAGGGGACGGCGAAGGAGTTGACGGCCGCAAATGCGGCGCGGCTGCTGGCCGGCGCGGACCTCGTGGTCGACGCGTTCGACCATCGTGCGGCGCGCGCCGCGGTGGCAAAGTACGTGCGGGCGGCGGGGGGCACGGGCGTGGCCTGCCTGCACGTTGGGTTGTCGGCGACGGGATTCGCCGAGGTGCGCTGGGACGCGCGCTACGCGGTTCCGACGGGCGTGGGCGAAGATGCGTGCGACGTGCCGCTGGCGCGCAACCTGGTCGTACTGGCGGCGGCCGTCGCGGCCGAAGCGGTGCTGCGGTATCTGGTGACCGGCGCGACCGAGGATTGGACCGTCACGCTGGGGGACCTGGCGGTGCTGAGGGCGGAATAGCGGGTCAGGTTCGAAGTGCGGGCCCGGGGCTGGGGCGCGGGGGGGGGATGCGAAGGGGAGTGGGAGAGGCGGGATCGATAGCCACCGAACACCCGGAACGCACCGAGAGGGCCCTTTTGAATGGGCCGGTGGGCGCTTCGATGGATCCTCGATGGCCGCGGGGCGGGGGGGCCGCAACCCGCACCCACCGCCGCCAGCGCCGCCCGAATCTGCCGCAGCCCCCTGCTGGAGCACCGCTCGGTGGCGCTCAACCCACCGATGACCGACCAGGCCGCGAGCTGGACCTATCTTTCCGGTGTTCCATGGAGCCCGGTCAAGACCCATACCATCCCCGGCGGCCGGGCGACCACCTACTTCTGGGACCTCGAGGACGCCGCGCTCGGCGACCTCAACGGCGACGGGCTGGTCAACCAGACGGGCGGCAACCTGGTCAAGATCGCCCACCCGCTCGTCACCCTGGGCGTGACGACGCCGCTGCCGGCAGAGGAGAAGTTCTGGTATGATGGCGCCGGGTGGCGGACGCGAGCGATCGACCCGGAGGGCCGGGCCACGCGATTCGACTACTTCGCCGCCGGGCCGTCGGCGGGATACCTGGGGCGCCTGATCGTGAACCCGGGTGGATTGAACCTCACCACCTCCTACACGAAGGACGGCGTGGGAAACCTCACGAGCACGACCTCGCCGCGGGGCGTCACAGCCTTCTGACTCGGTAGTGGAGACGATGCCGTGAGCGTTGCGTCCAAACCCGCATCACCACCAAGGCCGGGCGTCTGCGCGTTCATTCCTGGTGTGCGGTCGCTGGCGGCGTGGTCTCTTGTCGCACTGGCAACCATACTCGCGGGGTGCACTGGCGACACTGGCGGCCCCGCGAGCGTCTCACCAGAGTCGGAGTTCAATTCGCCACTGGAATTCGATGTCTGGAAAGAGGATGATGACTGGAACGAGCCGTACTGGCTGGGTCGGACACCCCGGCGCACCCCTCTCCTTGTCCCTCCAGGCTGCCGCTGGTGGATCGAACAGCGAGGTGCTCTCAACATCTCCGCAGTACTAGGTGAAGTTCGGCGGGCGAGAGTCCAGGGTGTAGCCCTGGTACCGCGCGAAACCGAGTATCCGTCCCTGCTCCAATTCGAGGGGCTGACCAGCTTGCGGTGCTGTGGATCCCTGGTCACGGATGCACTCGTCCCCTGGGTCGCCCGACTCCGGAGTCTGCGATCGTTGGCATTGAAGGGGAACATCACCGACACCGGAGTGGCGCAGCTTGCCCCGATGCAGCAGCTTCAAGTGCTGGATCTCGGCGAAAACAAGATAACAGATGCCGGCGTGGCACACTTGAGCAGCCTGGCGTCGTTGCAGTCCCTGGATTTGTTCTTCACCCCGATGACAGATGCGGGGATTGAGTCTCTCCGCCCCCTTCGGCAACTAAGCGTTCTCAAGGCCGCATGCACCAGCATCTCCGATCGGGGGTTGAACTCGCTTTCCTCGTTCCCCGCATTGCGAGCTGTGAACCTGGCCGAGTGTCCCATCACGGACCGCGGGCTGGACGCGCTGAGCCGCCTAGCGGGGCTTGAACGCCTGATCCTGAGTGGCTCCGGCATCACGGACTCAGGAGCCTCCTACCTGGGGCGTTTGGTCGGGTTGCGGGAACTTGGACTTCGGAAAACGAAGATCACAGATGCCGGCTTGGCGCATCTCGCCAAGCTTGCCAATCTGGAACGGCTTACTCTCAGCCTGACGAGCATCACGGATGCCGGGCTCCCGGAGATTCTCAGATTCAAGGGCCTGAAGCACCTAGATGTTTCCGAGACCAACCTCACGGATCGGAGTGTGACTCGCCTCGTCGAGTTGCCGTTACTTCAGGACCTGTGCCTGCGTTCAACCCAAATCACCGACAGATCTCTGAGGTCGCTGAGCCGGGCGCCGAGCCTGACATGTCTTGACGTTTCAGGTACGAGAATTACGGACGATGGCATGGAGGCGCTCTCTAGGCTTACCGCCCTCAAGATACTAAGGATTGGCAAGACCCAGGTGTCAGATTCCGGTTTTGCACATCTTGCCAAGTTGCGGCGCCTGGAAACTCTGAATCTGAGCTATAGTCGTCTCGGGGACGCGGGAGCCGCCTCCCTTGGAACCCTGAAGTCGCTGCGACAATTGGATGTATCCAGGACTGACCTTACTGACAAAGGCGCCCTTGAGCTGCGCGCCCTAAGCGACATCGAAGTTATGTGCGTGCCCAACCGGATCAGCACAGCCACGCGGGCGGCACTACGAAAATCGCTCCCTTACGCGACCATTCGCAGCTTGCCGTAGTGGTCCGGATGATTGCGGCGCGGCGGGAGGAGGAGCGGATCCTGGCGCCCATCCCCAGTTCGGCGCAGGCGCTGGGCCTGCGGGGGCGCATCCGCCAGGCGCGCGGCTGACGGAGACTGCCCAGGACGGCCTGCGGCAGGCGCTGCGCTCGGACACCGAGATCGTCTGGCGATGGTCTTTAGTGCGCGCAGGTTCCACTTCGAGTCGCTCACCCAACTGATGTCGGTGGTGTCCGTGCCGAAGACCGCCGTCCTTTTGACCGGGATCTTCAGCGCGGATTGCAGCGAGACGAGTCCTCCGAATCAATGCCTGCCGGCCTGGACGTGGATGGACAGAGCATGCCCCGCACCCGGTGCATACGATGGCGGTTTGGTCTTCGCTGGTTGCTGGGTGGGCTCGCGCTCCTCTCGGTAGCCCAGATCCTGGTGACGCTCCTGCTGCCACGCGCGCATGGGTATCTTCTATGCACGGACTGCGGCTGCTTGCGCCCGCTCTCAGCGTGGCGTACGATCTACGGCTGGCCCATCGAGTCGCTCGGAGCCATCGAGCCGACTCGTTGCTCGGAGTACCTGGAGTCACGGTTTGGGCTACGGTGCACGGTGCATCGCTTCGAACGGGCAGTCGTGGTGGGTCCGACCTGGCGCCCCGCTCATGCGCTACTCAAGATGGATATCCACCCGGGGCCAGCCTATGGCGGCTACGACGTAGTGAGTGCCTGGAAGTCCGAGGGGGACGGGGTCGACAGGAAAATCCGTGAACTTGCTGCGCTCAGCGCCCGAGACCTGCGTGTCGTGTTGGCAATTCTGCTCGACCCCTCGGTGATTTCGACGATACCCGCGAGTCTTGGAATGACCCCCTATCACGTTCGAAAACTCTTCCTAGAGGATTTCTGTCCGATGAGCGGAAGCAGGAGTCTATTCGACGACTGGCCTCGACAGGTTCCTCTGCGGGAGATGATCTCCCCGCCTGCTTCTGGGCAGGGGCAGACCTCGTCGCCGCCGCCCCAAATCATGCACGCGGACTGGTGCGTCAT
>JACRIP010000573.1 GCA_016220045.1 Planctomycetota bacterium | reverse complement strand
GGCCCGGGCACCGAGATCGGCCGCATCGCCGCGCTCGCGGAGTCGGCGCAGGAGCCGCCGACGCCGCTCGAACGCCGCATCGCGGGTTTCGGCCGGGTCGTGGTCTGGGTGGCGCTCACGATCTTCGCGGCGGTCATGGCCGTCGGCCTGGCGCGCGGGGTGCCGCCGGCGGCGATCTTCATGATCGCGACCAGCCAGATGGTGTCGCTGGTGCCGGAAGGGCTGCCGGTGGCGGTGACGATCGCGTTGGCGGTGGGCGTGCAGCGGATGGCGCGCCGGCGCGCGATCGTGCGGCGCCTGGTCGCGGTCGAGACCCTGGGCTCGACCACCGTGATCTGCAGCGACAAGACCGGCACGCTCACGCGCAATGAAATGACGGTGACCGCGGCGCAGGCGCCGGGCGGGCCGCCGATCGAAGTGACCGGGAGCGGCTACGGGCCGGTCGGCAGGCTCGTGGCCGCGGGGCGGGAGCTGACCGCGGCGAACGACCCGGCGACGCGGGCGCTGGCGGAGACCGCGGCGCTCTGCAACGACGCCCAGGTGACGCGGGACGAGACGCGCGACCTCTGGCAGGCGCTCGGGGATCCTACCGAGGCGGCGCTCCTGACCTTCGCCGCCAAGGCCGGGATCGCGGCCTCCGAACTGCGGGCGCGCTGCCCGCGGCGCGCCGAACTGCCCTTCGACCCGGACGCGCGGTTGATGGCGACGCAGCATGACGGGCCGGAGGGGGGATTCGTGGCGATCAAGGGCGCGCCGGAGGCGGTCCTGGCGCTGTGCGCGCACGAGCGGCGCGGGGCGGAGATCGTGCCGCTGACCGCGGCGGGGCGCGCGGCGGCGCGGGCGGCGGCGGAAGGGCTGGCGGCGCAGGCGTTGCGGGCGCTGGCCGTGGCGCGCGCGGAGGGGGTCACGCTCGACGGCCGGACGGGCTTTGCGGCGCTCGCCGGGCGCGCGACCTGGCTCGGCCTGGTGGGCGAGATGGACCCGCCGCGGCCGGAGGTCGCCGCGGCGGTGCGCGACTGCATGCGCGCCGGCATCCGGCCGGTGATGGTGACCGGCGACCATCGCGCCACGGGAATGGCGGTGGCGCGCCTCCTGGGGATCGCGCGGCCGGGCGACGCGGCGCTCGAGGGGAGCGAACTGGCGGCGCTGACCGACGAGGAGCTGGGGCGGCGGCTGGAGCAGGTTGCGGTATTCGCCCGAGTCCATCCGGCGCAGAAGCTGCGCATCGTCGCGGCCTACCAGCGGCGGGGGGAGGTGGTGGCGATGACCGGCGACGGGGTGAATGACGCGCCGGCGCTGGCGCGCGCCGACGTGGGGGTGGCGATGGGCCTCGCCGGGACCGAGGTGGCGAAGGAGGCGGCGCGGATCGTGCTGACCGACGACAATTTCGCCACGCTGGTCGCCGCGGTCGAGGAAGGTCGGCTGGTGGCGCGCAACATCCAGAAGGTCATCGTGCTGATGCTCTCGACCTCGGCGGCGGAGGTTGCGGTGCTGGTGACGGCGTTGGTCGCCGGCTATCCGCCGCCCTTTGCGGCGGTGCAGATCCTGTGGAACAACGTGGTCACCGAGGGGGTCATCACGGTCAACCTGGTGCTGGACGAGCGGCAGGGGGACGAGATGCAGGTGCGGCCGGTCCCGCCGGACCAGCCGCTGGTCACGCGCTCGAGCTACGGCCGGGTCGTGCTTATGACCGCCGCGATCGTGGTCTCCACGCTCGGGTGGTTCGCCGGGCGGTTGGCGTACGGCGTGCCCTTCCCGCAGGTGCAGTCGGAGACCTTCACCCTGCTGGCGGTGTGCGAGTGGTTCAACGTGCTGAATAGCCGGTCGGCGGTGCGCTCGGCCTTCGACCGGAGCGCCTTTTCGAATCCGTGGCTGATCGGCGGGCTGGTGCTGGGAAACGTGTTGCAGGCGGCGGTGATCTTCATGCCGGCGCTGAATCGGGTGTTCCATACAGTGCCGATTCCGCCCGGGGAGGCGATCGCGATCGGGGTCGTTGCCAGCCTGGTGCTGTGGGTGGAGGAGGGGAGGAAGTGGCGGGCGCGGCGGCGGGAGCGGGCGGCGGGGTAGTGCGTGGCGGCGACATGCTGCACGTGCGGGGGAGCGCCGCCCGGGCGCATTCTCGCAGCGACTCGACGCCCGGAACGGGACGCCTTTTGGGACCGAATCCCGAAGCGTAATCGCGACGGAAGTGGGCCCGGACCTGGCCTACCCGAGCGGAGCCGAGAGGGGCTGTTCAGCAAACCAGCCGAGCACTCCCCGCGCCGGCGTGCGGAGGTACTGTCGCGGAACCTGGGGATCACGGGATGCCAGCCGCAAGACGATGGAGGCGACCGGGTCGTACTCGACGGCGGTTACGAAGAACTTGCCCTGTTGCAGGTCGGTGGCATCGAAGAGCAGGTCCAGTACGAATCGATCCCCGGCCTTTCCCGTCGCTCGCCACATGAATCGCGGCATGCTCCTGGCGAGGAGCTCGGCCCGGATCGAGGGCGCAACTTGTGATCGGGGGCCAAGAACCTCCCGTTTGAAATCGACGACCGTCGTGAGATAGACGTCCCATTCAAGAGGCTCGGGGATCTCCAGGATATTGGGCGCCCGCAGCTCCTCAAAAAAACAATCGAAAGCGCGGACCGCCTCCCGAGCGACTTCAAACGGGAGGCGAATCTTGTGGTAGAGCGGAATGACCAAGTGTTCGGGAATTGCTCGTACCGTACCCGCCTGTCCCGTCCTGCCGCGGAGCGAAGTCCCCAGATAGGCTCCCTTGGCCGCTTCGGATGACG
This sequence comes from Planctomycetota bacterium, assembly GCA_016220045.1. Classification (GTDB taxonomy): domain Bacteria; phylum Planctomycetota; class MHYJ01; order WSZJ01; family JACPWG01; genus JACRIP01. The sequence continues at coordinate 1,905 of JACRIP010000573.1, read as the reverse complement.
GTGGAAACTCCATTCTGGCGAAGGGGCCGACCTGATCGTCGTGGGCGTAGAACTTGTCGATTCGATCGGCGGTGAGGCGCAGGTCGGTACCCGCGAAACACGCCGGCGCCGCAGCGCCCAGGCTGTAGCCCGTGACCGCCACGGCATGTCGGTCGATCGGTTTCGGCGCTTTCGGATCGGAGAAATCCATCAAATTCACGGCCAGCAGCACCGGAATCTGCCCGCGCAGATAGGCGTAGAGCGTCGATCTCAGAATCTCCGGTTTCCCGGCGGAGACCACATAGGGCTCCAAGCCCACGGCGGTGATCGGATGCGCCATCTGCGATACAGTGAGTCCCTCGCTCGGCAGCGCGCGGTTCTCGATCGGGGACTGGGTCGCCGCGATCCGGGTGATCTCCACCGGTGACGGAATCCGGTGATGAAACAGCTTGCCGGTTCCCTGGAACACCGTCCATAGGGCGCTGGTGGCGCAGGCCGCCGCCGCGCGATCCTGTTCCTGGAATGCGAGCGTCTCAACGCGGAGATCGATGCCGTACAGGTGCACGTCGTAGGGACGGGTGATCGGGAAGTGTCTGCGCTGATGATCGTCTTCGTAGGTCTTCAAGCACGTACGACCGACGATCGTCTCCGGGAGCGGCTTGACCACGACGAAGCCGGCGTAGGCATCCTTGTCTTGCAACTGGTGAACCTGGAGCTTCTCCGGTTGCCCCTTCAGCAGTGCGATGAGATCGTCAGCCGCGAACTCGATTCGGAAGAAGTGGAGGCGAGTGCAGAACCGCTCGTAGCGTTCGAAGCATCGGGCGTAGTATGCGGCATAGTCTTCCAGGTAATCCCGGTCGACGTAGCCGCGTTCTACCACGATGGTCTGAGCGCCAATCCCCGTGAAGTACTCTTCGAAGTAGGTCCGGTGATACTTCTCGGCGATGACCTCGGGATGGGCTCCCGGGTACTCCGAGAGCAGGTTGACCAACGTTGCGATGGAGTAGGGTTCAACCTGGATGGCGGTCGCGGAAGCGGTCTTCGTCACAACGTGAACGGCTCATGAAGGGTCTTGGGATCTACCGCCGCCGCCCTCCGGAGGCCCTCCTCGACCGCGGCCGACTCCTTCAGCCGATCGCGCAGCCGCTCCTGCCATTCGGGCGAAGCCACGAGCGTACGCACGCGGGTCGCCAACTCCGCGAGCTCAGAATCCGTCAAGTCCCGGGGTACAGGCACCGACACGCTGAGCCTCCTTTTCCACGATCGGTATCGTTCGAGCGCTCACAGACCTACGCCGGGATCTTCCCTTTGGCCCAACGTCTATCCTGTGATTGCCTGATTTATTCGATCAATTGTCGAAGTTTAGACGACGCACGAAACCCAGGCAAGGAAATTCGTGCGCATGCCCGCCAAGCGTCGCGTCCGAGAATCGAGGACGAGCGCAGGGGGGCTGCATCCTCGGGCGGGAGTTCCTGCCGCTTGCCCCGGTCTCCCTTGCCGAGTAGAATCCTCGGGCAGGGCGGCACTCCACACGCGCCCGCGCGACGATCTTCTGAGGAGGGACCGGACATGGGCGAATCGGTACGCGATCAGGTACAGCGCATCCTCGATGAAGGCCAGGGGGAGCGCCGGAGCGTCATCGTGCAGATGACGGCGACGCGCGAGCCGTGGCGCGAGAAGCTGGCCGTCGCCGCGGCGCGCGCGGTCGAAGAGCGGCGGTCGACGACCAGCGCGCGCGACCTGCTCCCCATCGCCCGCGAGCAGTTGGTCGCCCGGCCGACCGGGCGGCGCGCGTCGGCCGCCGCCGCGGCGGAAGCCGCCCGCGCCGCCGCGCGCAGCGCCGGTCCCAGCATGACCGCGCAACTCGCCGCCCTCCACGCTCCCGAAGCCGACGCCGCGGCGCAGGAAACCGGCGCGCGCGCGACG
>JACRIP010000076.1 GCA_016220045.1 Planctomycetota bacterium | reverse complement strand
GAGCTACTTCAAGAGTCCCGGTGTGGACCTGGGCTCCGCGGAGGATGCCCTGCGGCGGGACGGAATTCACCAGTACTCTTTGCGCGGACAGACGCCCTCCAGACATGATGTCGCATGGGAAAGACTCGTAGCCGAGTGGAGGGCCAATCTGGTCGCCGCGAAGAATATCGTGGGGTTCGCGCGGCTTGTGCTCGGATCGCTCATCGAAGTGGATCGGCGGCTGAAGAACGCACCTCCGGATCTGGCTGGTGAGACCCACTACCAAGGGCTGGATGGCAGGACCTATCGGCTCGGCCCATCCAATGCCTACCTCGCTGAGGTTTTGGAGGACGCTGCTTTTCGGGAGCCGAGTTGGGAGCGCCACGAAGGGAGGTCACTCCGCGCTTACGCGCGGCACCATGTCGCGGTCCCGCTGATCGAGCATGCCGGTGCGCATCTTTCCCGGCGTGCCCGGTCCGACTGGGGGGGCTCCTTCCTCCACCAGCGCCTGCACAACGAGCGCAAAGGGCTGCGGGTCATGCTCTGGCCGTTCAAGACCCACCTCGAGTACACCAGTTTGAAGCTCCTCAAAGCCACACCACGGCCGAGTTTTCTGACGCTGGATTCAATAGCGAATGAGGCCGACCTCCTGAAGGAAGTCTTGATGGCGGTCGAGGAGGGCGTCCGACGGAAGACGACGCTACTGATCTTCCCGGAGTTGACCATTCCGCCGACGATCGAGACGACACTGAAGCAACGACTCCAGTCGCACGATCCCGGCGGCCATCCGATGCTGACGTTGTTTGGGTGTACCCACTTGGCGAGCGGGACGCAGGGGCAGGTGTGGAATGAGTGCGTCCTGCTCGGGCCTACGGGCGTAGAACTGCACCGGCACCGGAAGCTCGTTCCCTACGACAACCGCAAGGATCCCGACCACCCGGTAGGCGAGAACCTCGAGACCGGGTCCGAGATTGCGATCCTCGAGTCGTCTGTCGGCAACCTCGTACCGCTCATCTGCGCCGATTTCATCAATGGACCTCTCCAGGACCTGCTCTGCGAAGCGCATGGAAACCTCTTCGCGGTACCCTCGCTGAGCCCGAAGATCTCGGCTCACGACACTGCCGCCCGAAACGTACGGCAGAGGCTCCTCGCGAGCAGCTTCGTGTCCAATCGGACCCTCCTGGCCGCCGACCCTTCCCAACCGTTCAACGAACGCGCCAGTTTCTACCTGGTTGCAGCCGCTCCGAAGCAACCCCGCGTGCACGATCCCGCGAGGGGGCATCCCTCGTTCTTGGAATTCGATCTAGAACTCCTTCTGGTGAGCCCATGAGCCTTCTCGATTCGTTTCGGTCCAAACTGCGCTGCCGCAACTCCATGTGAACGTTACAGTTGAGAAATCGACATTGACAAATCAAGCATCCGCCAAGTATAATTGTCAGGTGTCATGCACATGCTTGATGGATGATTGATTCGATGCCCGACGATCCGATTCCGGACGACCTCACATCCCTGCTTGACGCCCCGATGGAGCGGATCGCACCCCTCCTGGACCGGGCCTCCGCGTCCACGCCGGAGCGCCGACTCGGGCGGCTCACTGGGCTCCTGATCCATCGCACACTCCACCTTCTCCGGCGGGGCGCGCGCTCCGAGGTCGCGGACGAGGCACTCACACTTCACCGCAGTCTCGCCGCCCCTTCGGCCGACCCATTGCGCGCCGCGCACCCCCAGATCGTGGGGTCATGGAACGCCCTGGCAGACCTCCTCTCCGAGGCCGCTCGTCGCAGCGACCCGGCCGCCGTGGACTCGATCCTCGCAAGCTATCCCAAACACGGACGCCGGCTACTCGAGATCCTAGCGGCAGGCAGCGGAGCTGTGCCCCGCGCACAGATCAAACAAAAACTGAGCATCTCGGAGTCGCAACTTTCGCACTTGCTGCGCGACCTCGAGGAGGCCGACTTGCTCGTCCGGCATCGACCCGAAGGAAGCAAGACCGTGCTCGTCGGGGTCGGCGCGATCGGCAGAGAGTTCGTCCGGGACCGGCTTCTTCCGCCGTGGGTCAAATTCCTGGTCGCGGTGCTCGAGCGGATTGCCGACTCTCCATTCGAGGCCGCCAATGCCGCGGTTCTGGAGACCGAGCTGATCGCGGCCGGCGCCCCTTCCCCCGCGGCGGCCGCGCTTGCCCGGGCCGCCGCCGCCCTCCGGCCCCCCGCCGCCCCCTTCGCCGGCGCCAGCCTCAACGCACAGGTCCGGGAAGAGGATCCCCACTTCAACTTGATCTCGATCGACAACCAGGATCGGCACCCGGTCTGGGCCTTTAGTCCGAGTCCCACGCTAGGTTCGCGGGGATCGCCATGATCGTCACGTTCTACTCCTTCAAGGGCGGCGTGGGCCGCACCTTCCTGCTGGTCGAGAGCGCGGCGCAACTCGCCGCGCGCGGCCGCTCCGTTTTGGTCTGGGATCTCGATCTCGAGGCGCCGGGGCTACAGAAACTCCCAGCCCTCGCCGCGATCGAGAAGCAATCCACCGTCGGAACGCTCGACCTCCTTTTGGAGTTCCAGAAGAGCCGCTTCTCATTTCCGACCAAGGAGAGAATTGAACAGGCGATCGTCCCCCTGGACCTTCCTGGGCACCTCACCGCCGCCAAGGGGCGCCTGGGTTTCCTCTTCTCCAGCTCCCACGAGGAGAACCAGAGCACTTACGGTCGCCGCTTCTCGGAGGTAGACTGGTCCGCGCTCTTCGCCCCAAAGAGTGGTCCCGGGCCTGCTCTCTTCCACAAGCTCGCCACTCTCCTCACCCAGGACCTCGGGTTCGAGTACCTTCTGATCGATGCCCGCACTGGTTTCACCGATCTGGGAGCGGTCTCGGCCATCCAACTCCCGGATCTGACCATCCTCGTCTTCAACCTGAACGAACAGAACCTCCACGGGCTCGCTAGGGTACACGCCGCAGTGACCGCCGCGCGCGGTCGACGCACTCGCAACATCCCCGCATTCCTGGTCGCCAACATGGTACCCCAGGAACCCGGGGACCTGCGATTCGCCAAGCTTCGTCAGCTCGAGAACGACGGCCTCACGCCGCACCTGATCTTGCCGCTCCGCCCCGAACTCCTCCTCACGGACGAGATCCCCACCTTGCCTCACCTGGGCAACCTTGTTCCGTTCGCGACGGACTACGCCCCGCTGGTCGAGGAGATTGAGGGGCGATACGCGGAATGGACGGATGCAGGCGAGCGCGCGGGCAGCGAGCGTGCCGCGCGGGTGCGGCCAGGTGGGCGCGGGGAGAAGGACCCCCTCGACTCCCAGCATCGGCGAGAGATCCTCGAGCGGGCCAAGTCATTCGAGGAGCGGGTCGCCGAACTCTTCCGCCTCCAGGGCTTTCAGGCCGGCGTGGACTACAAGCGGGACGATCTCCAGTTCGACGTCCGTCTTGCGCAGGAGGGGAATGCCCTCCCCACATACGCCCTGGTGGAATGCAAGGACACGGACGACCCCGTCTCGCACAAGATGGTCCTGGAGTTCGCCCAAAAGGTCGAGCACGCCCGCAAGGCCGACAACCTGGACTACCGGGCCATCCTGGTCGCCCGCTCCCACTTCGCCAACAACGCCCTCGCGGTTGCCCAACAGCACTTCGTCCGCCTGCTCACCTGGGAAGACCTCCTCTTCTCCCTTGTGGACCTGACCCCAGTCCTCGACAAGGCCGTCCGCGACTATCAGGGGAGCGCGCTAGAGCGCTTGTACGTCGGGCAGAGCGCCCTGCTGCAAAGCGAAATCCGACCTGGAGCGGAAATCGCGGCGCGCCCCTTGGGCGAGGTCGTGCGTGCCTGGCTGGACCGGCCTGGGGAATCCCTCCTCACCTTGCTCGGCGACTTCGGTGCAGGGAAAACCTCCTTCTGTCGCCGCCTCTCCTGCGAGCTGGCCCTCGCCGCGCGCGCCTCGCGTCGTGCAGCCCGCGTTCCCATCCTGATCGACTTGCGCGAGGCGCGCTCCAGCGCCGTGACCTTGGAGAACATCCTCGCCAATCACTTCCAGACCCTCACCACACGTCCCTTCAACCCGCAGGCGCTCCTCCACCTGAATCGCGAGGGTCGGTTGGTCCTCCTCTTCGACGGCTTCGACGAGATCATCGGCTATGCCGACGCCGGCCGCTATCTGGAGATTTTGCGTCAGATCGTACTCGCCGCCGAGGGGCGCGCGAAGGTGCTCCTGACGTGCCGAACACACTACTTCAAGGATCGGCCGGACGAGCTTCGACGCCTCGGGAAGGTGCCGGACGTCGTTTCCACCGAGGGCGCCACCGCGCTCTACCAGGAAATTCGCGAGCGGCCCGGGTCCGAGATCGGGTACATCCTTGAGTTTGCGTCCGAGCAAGTGGACGAGTACCTTGCCAAGGCTCTGCCTCCCCCGGCGAACTGGAAGGAATTTCGGGAGCAGATCCGCCGGACGTACAACCTTGAAGACTTGGCCACCCGGCCCTTCCTCCTGGAACTCATCGTTCGGACCTTGCCGAGGCTCTCGGCGACGCACGGCGGCAAGACGGTGACCGTCGCCGACCTGTACGAGACCTACTGCGAGGAGTGGTTCAACCACACGGACTACCGGCTGACCTTGACCCGCGAACGGAAGGTTGCCCTCGTCGAGTACCTCGCGCGCTTGGTCTGGGATTCGCCCGAGACTCGGGTCCACTACGAGACGCTGTACGAAAAAGCGAACGAGTTCTTCAAGGACAAGCCGCTGACGGCCTACGACAAGGACAAGGTCGATTCCGAGGTCCGCACCGCGCTCTTCCTCAACCGTAATCCTGAAGGATACTACTCCTTCATTCACAGGTCCTTCCTGGAGTTCTTCATCGCGCGGACGCTCAGGGCCGGGATCGCGCGGGCAGATGCGAGCTGCCTCGACCTGAGGCGCGTAACGAGGGAGGTCGCCTTCTTTCTGGAATCGTGGCCGGAGGCCGCCAAGATCCCCGCCTTCACCGCGAGCATCCTCGGGGCGGAGTCGCCACCGCGCGTGGCCGCAAATGCCCTGCTCCTCCTCCACCATCACGCTCGAGCCCGCCTCGGCCCCTTGGTTCCGGGTCCAGACCCCGGGGAGCACCCGGATCGAATCGCCGCGATGAGCGAGGCCTTCGGCGGTGTACGTCCTGCGGCGATTCGCGCCGTCGATGCGGACCTATCGGGCGAGGACCTGCGCGGGATCGATCTCTCGGGCGCATCGCTTGCCCGCGTAAACCTGTCTCACGCTGACCTCCGCGGCGCCCAGCTTGGCGGCGCGGATTTGAGCGCGGCGAAATTGGACTTCGCCGACCTTCGCAGCGCCCGCATGATTGCGGCGCGGCTCCTGGGTGCGAGCCTCGATCATACGGACCTCCGTCGCGCGGACCTTTGCCAAGCTGACCTGTCGGGAGTGTCCGCGGCATTCGCGAGGTTTGCGCACGCGGATCTGACGGGCGCGACTCTGAAGTTGGCGAGTTGCACCGGAGCGGGTTTTCTGGGCGCGCGGATGGGAGACGGTCCTCCTCCTGTAGACCGCACGACGGGCGGGTCTGTTGCACGAGAGCTGCAGTTCTCTTTGGCGGTCGGGCACACCGGCCCTGTGCATGCGATCGCGTGGACCCCGGACGGCCGAGTGATGGCCTCCGCGGGCGCCGATCATTCGATCCGCCTTTGGGACGCCGACACCGGCCGCCTCCTCCGCGTCCTGGAAGGACACAGGGGGCCAGTCTGGTGCGTCGCCTGGGATCCAAAGGGGGAGCAGCTCGCATCGGCTTCGGACGACTTCACCGTCTGCCTCTGGGACGCAGCCGCTGGGCGTGTCCTAAGGACCCTCGCGGGGCATCAGGATCAGGTCTGGGCCATCGCATGGGACCCGAAAGGGGATCGCTTGGCATCGGCCTCAAGCGACTGCATGGTTCGCCTCTGGGATACCGGCTCAGGCAGCCTTCTCCGCGTCCTCGAAGGACATACGGCTCCGATCCATCGCGTCGCATGGGAGCCGAAGGGGGAGCGCCTCGCCTCGGCCGCAGACGACCGCACGGTTCGCCTCTGGGATGCGGCCTCGGGCAGCCTCCTGCGCGTCCTCGATGGACACCAGGGTAACGTCTCGGATGTCGCCTGGGACCCGAAGGGGGAGCGGCTCGCCTCGGTCGCGAACTGCGCCACAATCCACCTCTGGGACGCGACTTCCGGCCGCCTCCTCCGCGCATTCGCTGGACGCGGGAATCCGGTTTTGTCTGTCGCCTGGAACCCAAAGGGGGAGCGGCTCGCCTCGGACGCGCACTTCCGCACCATCCACGTCTGGGACGCCAACGATGGCCTCCTCCTCAAGACCCTGGAAGGACCCGAGGGCAGCGTTCATTCCGTTTCTTGGGACCCGAAAAGGGAACGCATAGCGGTGGGCGGCCATGACGGTACCGTCCGCCTCTGGGACCCCGCCTCCGGCAGCCTCGTTCGCGCCCTTGAAGGGTACGAGGCTTTCGGTCGCGCCGTCGCTTGGGATGCGACGGGAGAACGTCTCGCCTCGATCGCGAACCGCAGAATGTTGGGCGCGATCATCAGCACAATCGATGTCACGGACACGGCCTCCGGTCACGTGCTCAGAAGCCACGTAGACCGCGATGTCCCCCTGGGCGGGGTCCGATCCGTTGTGTGGGACCCGAAAGGGAATCGCCTCGCCTTCGGGGCGGGCGGCGGCAAGATGCAGATCTGGGACCTCGACTCCGGCAAGCATCTCCTCTCTCTCAAAGAACACCGAGGTCCAGTAGTCTTGTCTGTAGCCTGGGACCCGACGGGGAAGCGCCTCGCATCGAGCGCCGAGGACAGCACAGTTCGGCTCTGGGATGTCTCCTCCTGCCGCCTCCTCCGGACACTCGAAGGGCACGAGGGCCCGGTCCGGTCCGTCGCCTGGGATCCGAAGCGGGACCGCCTCGCGTCAGCCGGCAACGACCACACCGTACGCCTTTGGAACCCCACCTCTGGCCGCCTCCTCCGGGTCCTCAAGGGACACGGGGGCCCGGTCTCGTCCCTCGCATGGGACCCGAAAGGGGAACACCTCGCATCGGGTAGCGACGACTGCTCGGTCCGCCTCTGGGATACCGCCTCCGGCCTCCTCCTCCGCGCCCTCGAAGGGGATGGCAGTGTGGTCAACTCGGTCGCATGGGACCCGAAAGGAACACGCCTCGGCTCGGGCGCAGACGACCACACCGTCCGCCTCTGGGACGCCGCCTCCGGCCGTGTTGCATGCACTCCTCTGGACCACGGGGGGCCGGTCGAATCGATCGCTTGGCATCCCGCAGGGGACCTGCTTGCCTGCGAAGCGGAGGATGGCACGACCACGATCTGGGACGTGTCCCTGGCCACGCCGCGATGGTTGGTCCGCTTGGCGCGAGGGAACCAGCTCATTCCACGAGAAGTCGCCTGGACGCCCGATGGCTATGTAGATACGTTCGATCTCGATGCCTCCGTCCAGTTTTCCGACGGCTGGGCCGTCTACGACCTGGACGACCTCCCGAAGCGGCTGTCCCCTGATCGCGTCCGCGCCGCCCTGGCGCGTGGAAGATCGTCCACCGCACAACCGACCTCCGCCCCCGCCGCGGCGCGGCCGCCGCGCGAGGGCCGACCACGCCCCACACCTTGACGGATCTCGCCCCACCGTCGCCCACGCTCGGGCTCAAGGATTCGATCGTGGTTTCGCCAGGGCCCCCGCTCGCGGAGTAATGAGGTACAACTCGGCCGCGACTTGCGGGACCGCTCGCGCGGAAAAGGGAGCCGGCCCGCTCCAGCTTGAATCGACGAATTCGCGGGTGGGGCGAATCGGTGAAGCGCCTCAGCCCGACTCCACCATGCGGCGCTGCGCAGGCCTTCCGCCTTCGCAGCACCATCCGCCACCTCGCCACCCGGGAATTCCCGCCGGGGAGGCGGCCGTCCACCTCCCCCGGCGGCGCCGGTCCGCGCCGGCCCGACGGCCGCCCGCCCGCAGGTGGCACCCCCGCGGCGACCGGCGCGCCCGCCTCCACGGGCACCGAGCAGGCCGGCGTCGAAGGGCTGGTCCTCGGACCCGATCACGCCGCGCTCGCCGGCTTCCTGGTCTCCGCCACCGGCTTCGAGGGCGAGGGCGGCGCCAACCTCACCGATGCGCGCGGCTACTACCGCATCGAGGGCCTGCCCCCAGGTTCCTACCTGATCTCACTCAACAGCATCCAGAACCAGGAGCGGCCGTGCTACAGCGCCTTCGAAGACCGGATCGTCACGCTCAAGAAGGGCGAGCTGGCGACGGTGAATTTCGGCGTCGAGGCCGGGACGCGCATTCATGGCGCGGTTCTGGCCGAGGGACAGCGCGTGGCCGGCGCGCTCGTCACCCTGATCTCGCTGGCGGGCCTGAGCGCGGGCCAGAGCGTGACCGGCGACGGGGGCGGGCTCTCCACCAAGAACGCGACCTCGGACGCCGCCGGCCTCTTCTCCCTGCAGGGCGTGCTGCCCGGGACCTACACGCTGATCGTGACCCATCCGGACGACCCGACGCGGATCGCGCGCGTGACCCTCGACGTTCCCGCGGTCGCCGAACGGCGCCTCGACGTTCTTTTCACCCGGCTCGGCATCTCCGGCCGCGCGATCGACTCGGGCACCGGCCAACCGCTTCAGGGAGTCGCCGTATGCGCCCGCAAGCGCGATTCCGCCGCCCCGAACAACCTGCTCGAAGGGATCGTCGCGGCCGAAATGACGAGCGTCTTCAGCGACGAGGAGGGGAACTTCCGCTTCACCTCGCTCGATCCGGGCTCCTACACGCTGGTGGGGATGCTCGAAGGGTACGCCACGGCGGCGGCGGCGGCGACGGTGATGCCGGAGGGGGAGCCGGCGCCGGTGACGCTCGCGCTGGCGCAGGGCGGCGGGCAGTTCGAGGGGCTGGTGCACCGTGCGGGCGGGCAGCCGATGACCAACGCCTACCTCGCGATCCAGGACGGGCAGGGGAACGACCTGGTGCTGCGGCGCGTGGAAATGGACGGGCGATTCCAGAGCGGGCATCTTGCGGCGGGTGCCTACACCGTCGTGCTCTACATCGACGGCACGGCGGTGGATCGGCTCAGCGTGACCCTGGAACGCGACGTGATCACGAAACAGGAGTTCGTGGTCGAGTAGGGGAAACGCGGGGGAAGCGGGGGGCTCCGGAGGGGGGATGGCTGCGGGCTGATCTTTACCCGCAAGTCTGGCTGCTGGAGACCGCACACCCAAGGTTTTCGTCGTAGGGGCGGGCCTTGGCCGGTCCCCCGTAGCCGGAGGCGAAGGGGGATGCCCGCCCCGCCTGCCGACAACGTCGGCGCTGGGGGGCGCCCACCCGGGGCGCCCCTACGGCAACGCGCAGGCGCGGCCGTGCACACTCTAGGCGCCGGCCGGTCAGTCCCCGCGGCCGCCGCGGAGGCGGTAGAGCGCAGGGCGCAGGCCGTCGGTCGTGCCGCCCGGGGCGGGGATCTTCCAGGCGCGCGCGCCCGCGCCGTTCGCGATCGGCGTCAGCCCGCGCTCTTCTTCCGTGCGCCCGTCGAGCAGGGCGGCGAGGTCCGCGCGCACGCGCCGGTTGAGAATGAAGTAGGCGTGGCCGAGCACCCCCTCCTGGATTTCGGTGACGTCGATCGTGACGACGCCGGGAGCGAGGAAGGGCACGACATGGCTGTCGCCGGCGCGCGGCGCGGCGTGGAGCGCGGAGGAGAGGCGGAGGGCCACGTCGTTGTTCGCCTGGTAGAGGGTGATGCGGCGGGCGAGGCCGGCGAGGTCGGGCAGGGTGCGCGCGAGCACGTCGGCGTCGAGGTCGGGGGCGGCCAGGACGATTTCGCCGAAACGCGGGCCGGCGCCGGGTGCGCGCTCGCGTCCGAGCGCGGCGAGCGCCCAGCAAAGGGCGCGGCTGCCCAGGCTGTGGGCGATCACGTGGATGCGCGGCGCGGCGCACTCCGGCGCGATGGCCTCCAGGAGTCGCCGTAGGTCGTAGCTCGCCCACTCCGCCGCCGCCTCGTCCGGGGTGTACATCCCCACCCGGCCGCGCGACGGCCAACTGAAGAGCAGCGGCGTGCGCGTTCGCCCGAAGGCCCAGGCGAGCTGGCCGGTGCGGTAGAGCGCCTCCTCGAAGTCGGTTCCGTACCCGTGGATGTGGAGAAAGACATCGCGGCCGGGCGCGCGTGCGAGGCGGGCGCGGAGAGCCTCGATGGGGTCGACGGCGGGGTCGGTGGGAGCAGACGCGTCGCCGGCGGCGACCGCGGCGTCGGCCGGAGGCGGGTTCCACGGCGCGACGTAGGTGATCGCCTGCTCGCCGGTCTCGGCGTCCAACGCGACGCGGATGCTGCGCGTGCCGACGCGCAAGGTCGGGCTGCGGGCTCCACCGTAGCCGCCGCGGAAGCCTTCCCGGTCGTCGGGCGCGCGGTCGGTGGCGTAGTGGACGTCGACCGGGGCGGAGGGCGCCGGCGCGCGGCAGCCGGCGAGCAGGAGGAGCGCGAGGGCGAGCGCGAGCGGGACGGGGAGGCGGCGCCGGGCGGGTCGGGGGATGCACATTCCGGCCCTTATAGCGTTCCCGAGGCGAGTTGTCAAAGAGCCGGGGGGCATGGCCATTCTTGCATCTCGACCGAACCGGCCATCCTCAGCGAAGCCACTGCCTCCGTCGTGCTCGTATCTCGTACTCGTACTCGTACTCGTACTCGTACTCGTACGTCCAGGGCATTCGAGTACGAGTACGAGTACGAGGTACGAGGTACGAGGTACGAGGTACGACGGGAATGACTGGGACGACGAGTGCGACGGGGGCGCCGGGGGCGACGGGAACGACGAGTGCGACGGGGGCGACGGGGGCGACGGGAACGACGAGTGCGACGGGGGCGACGGGAACGACGAGTGCGACGGGGGCGAGGCCTCTGGCCGGTACGGCCGGGATACCAGCATGATCGTGCCCCACCCACCCCCCCCATCCCTTGCAAATCCACCCCCCCCTGCTATAATTCGCCGCGCCCCAACCCCGCCCCCCTCCCCCATGGAGCGCCCGTGGTGTCGTCATGGGCAAGGTCCACCTGGCCTTTCTTTGGCACCAGCACCAGCCCTGCTACCGCGACCTCCTCACCGGGGACGTCGCCATGCCCTGGGTCCGCCTCCACGGCACCAAGGACTACTTCGGCATGGCCGCCCTCGCCGAGGAATTCCCGGCGCTCCGCCTCAACTTCAACCTCGTTCCCTGCCTCCTCCGCCAGCTCGAGGACTACCTGTCGGGCGCGGCGATCGACACCCATCAGCGCCGCTCGCTCCTCCCCGCGACCGACCTCACCGAAGAAGACCGCGCCTGGATGCTCACCCACCTCTTCATGGTCCATCCGCGCGTCATCCAGTCCTATCCGCGCTACGCCCAGATCTGGGAGAAGGCCGGCCTGCGCGGCCGCGGACCCGGACGCGCGACCCGCGAATTCTCGGTCCACGAATTCCTCGACCTCCAGGTGCTCGCCAACCTCGCGTGGTTCCACCCGCTCGTCTTCGAGCGCGACGCCGAACTCGCCGCCCTGCGCGACCGCGGACGCGACTTCACCGAGCACGACAAGGCGCTGGTCTTCGACCGGCAGAAGCAGGTGCTGCGTCAGGTAATTCCCCTGCATCGCCGCCTGCAGGACGAGGGCCGGATCGAGGTCACGACCACGCCCTTCTACCATCCGATCCTGCCGCTCCTGCTCGACGTGGCCGCCGCGCGCGTCGCCATGCCCGACTGCCGCCTGCCCCAGGTCGAGCTGGCCACCGCCGAGGACGCCGAGGTCCAGGTCCGGCGCGCGGTGGAGCTGTACCGGCGGCAGTTCGGACGCGACCCGCGCGGCATGTGGCCCGCCGAGGGCTCGGTCAGCCCGGCGATCCTGCCCCTGCTCGAGAAATACGGCATTCGCTGGATCGCGACCGACGAGGAGATCCTCGCCCATTCGGTGGGCCGCTGGCCGGCGCGCGACGCGCGCGGCAACCTCGAAAATCCCGACCTGCTCTACCGGCCGTACCGTCTCCCCGGGCGCGAGCGCGACCTGGGCATCGTCTTCCGCGATCTCCGCCTCTCCGATCTCCTCGGGTTCCAGTACCAGCACGAGGAGCCGCGCCGCGCCGCGGAGGACTTCCTGCGCCGCCTCGGCGAGGTCAAGGCGCGCGCGCGCCATAGTCCCGTCCTCGTCAGCGTCATCCTCGACGGCGAAAACGCCTGGGAGCACTATCCGAAGAACGGCATCGAGTTCCTGCGCGCCCTCTACCAGGGCGTGACCGCCGATCCCGACCTCGAGACCGTGCGTATCGGGGATTTCCTGGAGCAGAACCCGCCGACCGAGTCCATCGCCACCCTCTACACGGGCTCCTGGATCGCGCACAACTTCTACATCTGGATCGGGCACGAGGAGGACCGGCGCGCCTGGGAGTACGTCGGCCGCGTGCGCTCGGACCTGGTGGCCGCCGCGCGCGCCGGGACGCTCCCGCCGGAGAAGCTCGACCTCGCCTGGGAGTGCTTCTACGCCGCCGAAGGCAGCGACTGGTTCTGGTGGTTCGGCGACGACCACTCCTCCGCGCTCGACCTGGAATTCGACGCCCTCTTCCGGACGCACCTGATGAACGTTTACCGCGCGCTCGCGCGCGAGGTGCCGCCCTTCCTGTTCGAGCCGATCAAGCGCCGGCACAAGGCGGCCCTGTTCACGGCGCCACAGTCCCTCCTCAAGGTGCGGGTCGATGGCCGTCGCTCCGATTACTTTGAGTGGATCGGCGCCGGAGAGTACGATACCGCCAAGGACGTCTCCTCGATGGACCGCGCCGTCCGCCCCCTGCTCACGCACATCCGTTTCGGCTTCGACGCGGAGAACGCGTTCTTCCTGCTCGAGACCGCCGGGCGGGCGCGACAGGTGCTGGGCGACGACTGGCGCGCGCTGGTGACCTTCGGCGCGCCGCGCGAGGTGGCGATCGAGGTGACGGCCCGCCCCGACCGACCGGCGCCCACCGTACGCGCGGTCGGGCCGGGCGGCGTGGCGCGCGCGTGCGGCGCCGCCGCCTGCGACGAGGCCGTCGAGATCGCGTGTCCGTTCAGCGAACTCGGGTTTTCGCCGCATCAGACCGCCGAGTTCTACGTGGAACTCGCGCTCCGGGGCGAGCCCGCAGGCCGCTTCCCGGCCGGGGGGCCCCTCCTGTTCGAGGTGCCCAGCCCGAACTTCGAAACCGTCCACTGGCAGGCCTAGGAGAGAAGGGACCCCGATGCCGGAACTGCGCAAGGATCCGATCACCGGCCGCTGGATCATCATCGCTTCGGAGCGGGCGAAGCGGCCGATCGACTTCAAGGCCGCCCCGGCGACGCTCCGCGGGGCCGCCACCTGCCCCTTCTGCGAAGGGAACGAGGCCTCCACGCCGCCCGAGATCTCCGCCATGCGCTACCCCAACACGCGCGCGAACGACCGCGGCTGGCGCGTGCGCGTGGTCTCCAACAAGTTCCCGGCCCTGCGCGTCGAGGGCGATCTCGACAAGCGCGGCGAGGGACTCTACGACATCATGAACGGCATCGGCGCCCACGAGGTCATCATTGAGCACCCGACCCACAAGACCTCGCTTACCGGGCTGACCGAAGAGGAGATCCGCGAGGTCATCTGGGTCTACCGCGATCGCCTGCAGGACCTCAAGAAGGACGTGCGGCTGCTCTACGGCCTGGTCTTCAAGAACGTCGGCGAGACCGCGGGCGCGTCCCTGGAGCACAGCCACAGCCAGCTCATCGTGACCCCCGTGGTCCCGCAGCAGGTCCAGCAGGAGATGCAGGGCGGCAAGCACTTCCTCGACTACCGCGGGCGCTGCCTCTTCTGCGACATCATCAAGCAGGAGATCGAGACCGGCGACCGCATCGTCGTCTCCGAGCCGAACTTCGTTTCCTTCGCGCCCTTCGCCTCGCGCTTCCCCTTCGAGACCTGGATCATGCCCAAGCGCCACATGACGCACTTCGAGAACCTCCCGCAGCACCTGATCGCGGACCTGGCGCACATCCTGAAGGCGACGCTGGCGAAGATCGAGGGCGCGCTGGCGAACCCGGCGTACAACTACCTGATTCACACGACCCCGTTCGACGTCGGGGAAGTGGACTACTACCACTGGCATATCGAAATCATCCCGCGCATCACGCGGGTCGCGGGATTCGAGTGGGGGACCGGGTTCTACATCAACCCGGTGCCGCCGGAGAACGCCGCGGCGTTTTTGCGGGAGGTGCGGATCTCGTGAGGGGGGATGCGGGGCTGATGGCGGGGAAATCCGCAATCCGCCCTCGCGCGCTCGGCAAACGTACGACCTGCAACGCTCTTTCGATCGACGGAATCGACCATGCGCATCCTTGAGATCTCCCCGGAGGCGGTGCCTTTCGCGAAGACCGGCGGGCTGGGCGACGTGGCGGGCAGCCTGCCGGCCGCGCTGGAGTCCCTGGGGCACCAGGTCGCCCTGGTGCTGCCGCTCTATGCCGGCGCGCGCGAGGCGGCGCGCGACCTGGTCGCCGTCGGCGAGCCCTATCCGGTGCCGGTCGGTCCGCGGGTGCGCACGGCGCGCCTCTGGAAGTCGACGCTGCCGAAGACCCTGATCCCGGTCTACCTGGTCCAGGAAGACGAGCTGTTCGGCCGTCCTGGGCTCTACGGGGACGCCTCGGGCGATTACCCGGACAATGCGGAGCGCTTCGTCTTCTACTGCCGCGCGGCGCTCGAGGGCATCCGCCGGCTCGGCGTGGCGTACGACGTCGTCCATTGCCACGACTGGCAGACCGCGCTCGTGCCCGTCTACCGCAAGACGCTCTACGCCGCCGACCCGGTGTTTGCGAAGTCGCGTACGGTGATTACCGTGCATAATCTCGCGTACCAGGGCCTGTTCTGGCATTGGGACATGAACCTGACCGGGCTCGACTGGTCGCTCTTCAACTGGCGGCAGCTCGAGTTCTGGGGCAAGCTCAACCTCCTGAAGGGGGGATTGGTCTTTGCGGACGCGATCACGACGGTGAGCCGGCGGTATGCGCAGGAGATCCAGACGCGGGAGTTCGGGTGCGGGATGGAGGGGGTGCTCGCGGACCGGCAGCGCGACCTTTCCGGGGTGCCGAACGGGATCGACATGGCGGCCTGGGACCCGGCGACGGACAAGCTGATCCCGGCGGCGTACTCGGCGGCGGACCTGCGGGGCAAGGCGGCGTGCAAGGCGTGGCTGCAGAAGAAGCTCGGCTTCCCGGCGAGCGCGGCGCCGGTGCTCGGCTGGATCGGGCGGCTGGTGGACCACAAGGGCGTGGACCTGCTGCTGCAGGTGCTCGAGGGCCTGCTCCGGCTCGACGTCCAGCTCGCCGTGCTGGGGACGGGTGAGGAGAAGTACCATAAGGCGATCACCTCGCTGGCGGGCAAGCACCCGAAGAAGCTGGCGGCGGTGATCGGGTTCAACAACCAGCTCGCGCACGAGATCCATGCGGGCGCGGATCTCTTCCTGATGCCGTCGCGCTACGAGCCGTGCGGCCTGAACCAGCTCTATGGCCTGCGCTACGGGTCGGTGCCGCTGGTGCGCGAGACCGGCGGGCTGGCGGACACGGTGGTGGATGCGACGCCGGAGAGCCTGGCGGCGGGGAGCGCGACCGGGTTCGTCTTCAAGAAGTACAACGCCGAGGAGCTGCTCGCGGCGATCGCGCGGGCGATCAAGCTCTACGACGGCGGCACGAACGAGGCGTGGCTGCGGATGGTGCGCACCGGTATGGCGCAGGACTGGTCCTGGCGCCGCAGCGCGCAGGAGTACGCCGCGCTCTTCGAGAAGCTCTGCGCCGGGCGGGCGTAGTCGGCGCGGTCGTGCGGTCGTGCGGTTCGGCGGACGCCCGCGTGCTCGCGTGCAGGTTTGGCGGTTGCGCAGTTTGGAAGTTTGGCAGTTATCGCAAGCGCAGTCGGACTTGACCCGACAGCGCCAGTCGCCGCCCCAGGCAGGCGGACCGTCCGCGGTGCCCAGGACCGTAGCTCGGCCAACCGGCTCGTTTGTAGTTCCGCCTTCAGGCGGAGCGATGGGCCCATGGCGCTTCGTCTTCGGCGTAGCCTTCACCTGAAGCGGCTGGCGCAAGCGGCGACGATTTTGGGCCGTTCGGTGCAGGCCGGAAGGCCTGCACCACAGTTACCGGCGCCCTCCCGAAGTCAACTATGATGTGCGCGGAACCTTTGTGGCGCAGGCCTTCCGGCCTGCGCCGCGAGGTGTCCGGCGTCGGAGTCTCGCGGGGCGGGCTCGATCCCCAGAACGAGGCGTTCCCGCCCGCCGCGGCAGCCTTGCAGCCGCCACGGGCGAACACCCGGGCAGGGATCCATGGCGGCCGGAGCCCTGGATGGGCGACATTACGGTTGTCTCTGAAACCGACTGCGCACGGCGGCACATGGATACGACCTCGCCCACCCCCGGACCCGCCCCCACGGTCAATTTTATCTTCGCGCTGCACGACCACCAGCCGGTCGGGAACTTCGACTCGGTCCTCGATCAGGCCTTCGACCAGGCCTACGCGCCCTTTCTCGACGTGGTCGAGGCCCATCCGGGCGTGCGCTTCTCCCTCCACACCAGCGGCCCGCTCCTCGACTGGCTGGAGGCGCGCCGGCCCGCCTACCTCGACCGCGTGCGGCGCCTCGTCGCGGCCGGCCGCTGCGAAATCCTGGGCGGAGCCTACTACGAGCCCATCCTCCCCATGCTGCCGCGCCGCGACCGCGTCGGCCAGCTCCGTGACTACGGCGATCACCTGGAGATGCTCTTCGGCGCCCGCCCGCGCGGCGCCTGGCTCGCCGAACGCGTCTGGGAACAGGGGCTTGCCTCCGCCATGGCCGAGGCCGGCGTCGAGTTCACCGTGCTCGACGACTCCCACTTCAAGGCCGCCGGCATTCCGCCCGCCGACCTTTCCGGCTACTTCACGACCGAGGACGAAGGTCGCCTCCTCAAGGTCTTTCCGATCGACGAGGATCTGCGCTACGCGATTCCCTGGAAAGACCCGGAGGCGACGATCGAGTGCCTGCGCGGCTACGCGACCGCGGACGGCGCGCGCGTCGCCGTCTACGCGGACGACGGCGAGAAGTTCGGCGGCTGGCCGCGCACCCACAAGCTCATCTACCGCGAACGCTGGCTCGACCGCCTCTTCACCGAACTCGAACGCAACGCCTCCTGGCTGCGCATGACGCACTTCGCGGAGGCGCTCGACCGGCTTCCGCCGCGCGGCCGGATCTGGCTGCCCGACTGCTCCTACCGCGAGATGGGGGAGTGGGTGCTGCCGCCCGCGAGCCTGACGGCGTACGAGGGGATGGTGGAGGAGCTCAAGCGCGCCGGGCTGTTCGAGCGCGCGCGCCACTACCTGCGCGGCGGCTCCTGGCGCAACTTCCGCGCGCGCTACCCCGAAGCGGCGCAAATGTACGCCAAGATGCTGGAGGTCAGCGGGCGCGTGGCGGCGCTCGGGGAAACGCCCGGTGAACGGGCTGGGGTGCGGGCCGAGGCGCGGCGCGACCTCTATCGCGGCCAGTGCAACTGCGCCTACTGGCACGGGGTGTTCGGCGGGCTCTACCTGCCCCACCTGCGGGACGCGATCTACCGCCACCTCCTGCGCGCCGAGAAGGCCTGCCGCCCGGCCGGGCCGTTCGCCGAGACCGTGCGGGAGGACTTCGATCGCGACGGGCGGGAGGAGGTCCGGCTGTCGAACGCAGCGCTGAATGTCTACGTGGCGCCGGCACGCGGCGGGCACGTCTACGAACTGGACCTGCTGGCGAAGGACTTCAACCTGATGAACGGCCTGTCGCGGCGGCCGGAGGCGTATCACCGCAACGTGGGGCGGGCGGTCTACGTGGAGAACCTGGAGACGGCGGTGGGGATCGACAACCAGATCCTGGCGAAGCGGCCGGGCCTGGATCGGCTGCTGATCTACGACGCGTACGCGCGCGAGACGCTGGTGGAGCATTTTTTCGCGGACGAGCCGCACGTGGACGAAGTGGCGGCGGGCCGGGCCGGGGAGCGCGGCGACTTCGTGCCGGGCGAGTACCGGGTGACGGCGGCGGGCGGGGCCGGGGAGGCCGCGCTGACGCTGGTGCGCGAGGGCGCGGTGACGGTCGGCGACGGCGGAGGCGCGGGCGCGGGCGCGGGCGCGGGTCCCGGCGAGGCCCGCCGGGTGCGGGTTGCGAAGGTGCTGCGGCTGCCGGAGCCGGAGCGCGCGCTGCTGGAGGTGCGCTACGAGGTGACGAATCTCGCGGCGGCGCGGCTGGACACGGTGTTCGCGGTGGAGACGAATTTCTCGTTGCTGGCGGGGAATGCGCACGATCGGTTCTACGTGGATGGGGGCGGGCGCAACGTGGGGCCGCTGGTGACGGTAGGGGATTTCCGGGAGCAGGAGGGGTTCGGGCTGGTGGACGAATGGCAGGGGATCGCGGTGCGGCTGGGCTGGAGCGCGCCGGCGGGGGTGTGGATCTTCCCGGTGCAGACGGTGTCGAACAGCGAGGGCGGGTTCGAGGCGGTCTACCAGAATTCGGTGGTGCTGCCGCGCTGGCGGCTGGCGCTCGGCCCGGGGGAGCGGTGGACGGCGACGCTCCGGATCCAGGTGCACCTGCCGCAGGGATAGCGGGCATACGGCAGGATTGTCTGGAATCCCACGGTGACCACCGCATTCAGGGAGGTTTGCCATGCCACGTCCCCCTGCGAAGCGCGCCGCGATCGCCCTGATTCGCGACTTGCCCGAAACCAGCACGTGGGAGGAGGTCTTGGATCAGATCTACGTGCGGAAGAAGATCGAAGCGGGATTGAAAGCCGCGGACGAGGGCCGCGTCCTCACGCACGATGAAGTGAAGCGCCGATTCGGCAGGGGCAAGTGAATCGAATCGTCTGGACTGAAACCGCCGTCGCGCTGCACCTCGCCCGCAAGCTCGCGCTGATGTGGCGCGTGCACAGGTCGCAGCATTTCGCGGAACGCATGGCCCGCACCTATCGCCTTTCCGTGGACGCACTCCCCCGGTTCGATGGCATCTACATTGCCCAAGCCGAGTACGGAGATGCCGCAAGGGGCGAGATCGGCAGTGTGCTCCGTCGCCTGTGGGTGGTGGATGACGCCGGCTTGCGCCCTGCGGCCGATGGTCCGCGGGACTTCGCGACACGCGGGCTCTTCTACGTCGCGCCCGTGCTCAAGTTCTTTGGGGAGGGCGATCTGGTCACGCTCGGCGAGCGGTGGGGTCCGGACATCGGCGGTCGCTGGATCGGCCGAGTCGCGGTGTGCGTCGACCGCCTCCATTTCATCGGACTGCGGACGAGCTGGACCCGTTCGCCTGCCGATCGGCCACAGCGGCCGTAGGACATCAGGGGGGCGTCCCGACGCCCCCCGAGGATGGGTCGGCGCGCTCCGCGGCGTCGGTCGCGCGAGCCGGAAGACCCCCGACCGGCGCCTGCCGCGCGGGAGTGTTGGGGCGCACGACCCGTCATGCCGACGGATACCCCGTCGATCTGCAGGGGCGGGCCTTGGCCTGTCCCCCATAGCCGGAGGCGAAGGGGGATGTCCGCCCCGCCTGCCGGCAACGTCGGTGCTGCTGGGCGCCCACAAGGGGCGCCCCTACAGCAATGCGCAGGTACGGTCGTGCACCCAGCCCGTTCCCGCCCCGATTTCCGTTGCCCGGCGGCGGGCGCGGCGGGTAGACTGGCCGTCGATTCCTCCGTCGGCCGGGCGCCTCCGCGTCCCCCCGGCGGGTGCCCTCCCTTGGTGAGGCCCGGCATGAAGCTGATGATCCTGTCGCGCAAAGGCTCGCTCTACTCCACCCGCCGCCTGCGCGAGTCGGCCAAGCTCTCGGGCCTCGACTGCCGCGTGGTTGATCCCCTCGCCTGCTCCATCCTCGTCGAAGCCGGCGGCGCGCGCATCTTCAAGGGCGGCACCGACCTCAAAAGCGTCGATGCCGTCATCCCGCGCGTCGGCGTCTACGCCGCCCGCCACGGCATCGCCCTCATCCGCGCCTTCAACGACCTCGGCATTCCCACCCTCAACCCCTGGCACGCCATCGAGTGCGCCAAGGACAAGCTCGCCTGCCTCCAGGCCCTCGCCCGCGCCGGCCTTCCCGTCCCGACTACAGTAATTACCCGGTCCCCGAAGGACATCCCGCGCGCGCTCGACGCGATCGGCGGCGCCCCCGCCATCCTCAAGCTCGTGCGCGGCACCCAGGGCACCGGCGTCATGGTCGCCGACTCGCCCCAGGCCGTCCGCTCCACCACCGACGCGCTCTGGTCCCTCGGCGAGGACGTCCTCCTCCAGCGCTTCATCACGGAATCGCGCGGCCGCGACCTGCGCGTGCTCGTGATCGGCGGCACCGCCGTCGCCGCCATGCGCCGCCACGCCTGCGAAGGCGAGTTCCGCTCCAACATCCATCGCGGGGGCGTGGGCGAGGCGGTGACGCTGTCGCGCGCGCTCGAACGCCTCGCGGTTCAGGCCGCGCGCGTGGTCGGCCTCGAGGTCGCGGGCGTCGATCTCCTGGAGTCGAACGACGGCCCGCTGGTGCTCGAGGTGAATTCCTCCCCCGGCTTCCAGGGGCTCGAAGAGGCCACCGGCATCGACATCGCGGGCGCCATCGTCGAGCATGCCGTCAAGGCCGTGGGCGAGAGGAAGAAGCTGTGCGTCAGCGGGCCTTCACGCTAGACGGCACGACCGTCGAGCCGGGCCATCGCAAGGAGATGAAACTTCCGGTCAGCGAGAGCTACACCGCGGCGCCGGTCCACGCCCCGCTGACCGTCCTCCACGGCGCCCGCCCCGGACCGCGCCTCTTCGTCACGGCCGCGGTGCACGGCGACGAACTGAACGGCGTCGAGGTGGTCCGCCGCCTCAGCCTCGCCATCGTGCCGGAGCGTCTCGCGGGCACGGTGATCCTGGTGCCCGTGCTCAACCCGTTCGGCATGTTCGCGCTCAGCCGCTACCTGCCGGACGGGACGGACCTGAACCGCTACTTCCCCGGATCTCCGGACGGCAACGTGGCGGCGCAGATGGCGCACGCGCTGTTCACGAAGGTGCTGACGCTTTGCGACTACGGGATTGACCTGCACACGGCGACGCGCGGGCGCACCAACCTGCCGCACGTGCGCGCGGACCTGTCGGACCCGGGCACGGCACGGCTGGCGCGCGCGTTCGGCGCCGAGGTGGTGTTCGATTTCCCGGGCCACGAGAAGTCGTTGCGCGCCGCCGCGGTCCGGCATGGGATCCCGACCATCGTGTTCGAGGCCGGCGAGAGCCTGAAATTCCAACGCAAGTACGTCCAACGCGGCGTGCGCGGCGTGCAGAACGTGCTGCGGGCGTTCGACATGTACGACGCGCCGCGGCGACGGCCGGCCTTTCGCGTGCGCGTGCGCCATTCGGTCTGGGTGCGCGCGCCGCGCGGCGGCATCCTGATGATGCACTGCCGGCCGGGCGCCGTCGTCCGGCGCGGCGACAACCTCGCGACCAGCACCCGTCCCTTCGGGCGCGACGTCTCGGCCATCCCCGCGCCGTGCGACGGCCTCGTGGTCTCGACCACGAACATCCCGATGGTCCATCCGGGAACCGCCGTATGCCACATCGTCCGCCTGGGGCGGAGACTCGCCGCGGTCGAGGCGGCCCTGGCGGTCGCGCGGGCGCGCGCCGACCGGCGCGACGCCGACCGGCGCGACGCCGACCGGCGCGACGCCGGCAACCCTGTCCCCCGTAGCTGAGGTTCACGCACGCAGCATGGATGCCTACTCGGTACTGCCCCGCGAAGTCCGCAACGCGCGCGCCGCGGTCGCCGCCTGCGTTTGCGGCATTTTCGGGTTCCTCGGGGTCACCGCCCTCCTGGGCATCGCCCTCGGCGCGCTCGGGCTCGCGCACATCAAGGGCAGCGGGGGCGTGCTGCGTGGCCGCGGGCTGGCCCTGGCCGGCATCGCGGGCGGCATCATCTGGTCGATCCTCTGGGTCGTCGGGTGGTTCGTCTGGTCCTGGTACTGGCCCAAGTACCACGAGAATCGGCTGCTCCTGAACGAGACTTCGGCGATGGAGGCCTTGCACCGGATGCGCGCGGCCGAGGAAATCATCGACATGAGCGACAAGGACGCGAACCAGGCGCACGACTACTGGACGGCCGACGTGGCGGGCCTGCTCAAGTACTGCCCCGATCGCGTGGACGTGGCGCTGGCGAGCGCGGACGTCCTGCCGTTGCCCGGCAACCGCGTGGCGGCGGGCGCTTCGGTTCCCTACGGTGGTTACCTGTTCTACGTCCTCAAGACCGACGACACGGGCGAGGCCTACGCGCGCGACCAGGACGGCGACGGGAAGTCCCTCACGAACACCGCCAAGTTCGGCTTCTGCGCCGTGCCGGCGAAGTACGAAGAGACCGGGAGACGGTCCTTCATCATCAACGAGCGGGGCACGGTGTGGTCGAAGGATCTGGGGCGGGGCGGCGGGGGCGCGGCGGCGACGGGTCCCGGTCCCGGGCCCGGCAAGATCGATCTGCCGGTGGTCGGCTGGCCGAAGGACACGCGCGCGGAAGGCTGGTCGGTCGAGATCGCGCCGAAGGCCGACAAACCCGGCAAGCTGGAGAGCCCCGACCCGCCGGGTGGCCCCGACGCGCCCGGCAAGCCGCATTGAGCACCTCCCACGCAAGGAAGGCCGCATGGACTCCCGCGACGTCCTGGTGATGCTCCTGGCCGGCGGCCGCGGCGACCGGCTGGAGCCGCTCACGCGCCACCGCGCCAAGCCCGCCGTCCCCTTCGGCGGGATCTACCGCCTCGTCGATTTCACGCTGTCCAACTGCCTCAACTCGGGTCTGCGCCGCATCCAGGTGCTGGTCCAGTACAAGAACGTCTCGCTCGCGCGTCACCTGCGCGACGGCTGGTCCTTCCTTTCCAGCTCCCTCGGGGAATACATTGAGACCGTGCCGCCTCAGATGCGCGTGGGCGACACCTGGTACCAGGGCACCGCCGACGCGATCTACCAGAACCTGTACTCCATCGAACGCGAGGATCCGCGCTACATCCTCGTCGTCGCCGGCGACCACATCTACAAGATGGACTACGCCGAGATGATCCGCCACCACATCGAGAACGGCGCGGACATGACGGTTTCGGTCGTCGAGGTGCCCAAGCCCCAGGCCCTGGGCTTCGGAATTCTGGAGGTGGACGGCGCCGACATGGTCCGGGGCTTCCAGGAGAAGCCGAAGGACCCCAAGCCCACGCCCGGCAACCCCGACCTCTGCCTCGCCTCCATGGGCATCTACGTCTTTACCGCCGCCCCGCTCACCGCGATGCTCAACCGCGACGCCGCCGACCCCGAGTCCAGCCACGACTTCGGCAAGGACATCATCCCCCGTATTCTCACCACCCACAAGGTCTGCGCCTTCCGCTTCCAGGACAAGAACAAGAAGGAAGCGAAGTACTGGCGCGACGTGGGCACGATCGATGCCTACTTCGAAGCCAACATGGACCTGATCTCGGTGAGCCCGCACTTCAATCTCTACGACACCGACTGGCCGATCCGCACGGCGCCGAGCGTGGACCCGCCGCCCAAGTTCGTGTTTGCTCAGGAGTATCCCGGAGGCCGGCTCGGCGTGGCGCTCGACTCGCTGGTGGCGCAAGGTTGCATCGTCAGCGGCGGGCGGGTGCAGAACTCGATCCTCTCGCCGCGGGTGCGCGTCAACAGCTACTCCCAGGTGCGGGAATCGATCCTCTTTGAAGGGGTCGAAATCGGTCGCTACGCGAAGGTCCGGCGGGCGATCATCGACAAGGACGTGAAGATCCCCGAGGGGACCGAGATCGGGTACAATCTCGCGGATGACCGGCGGCGTTTCCGCGTCAGCGAGGGGGGCGTGGTGGTGCTGTCGAAGGGCGAGGTGGTGTAGGGGGCGGGGAGGAGGGGAGGGAGCGGCCATCGGTTGTTCTCGTCCCCCTTCCCTCCCGGTCCCACGCCGCCGCCCGCGTGCTCGCCCGCGCCCGCGGTCGCGTATTCGCCCTCGTACTCGCCCTCGCCCTCGTACTCGTACTCGTACTCGTACTCGAACGCTCAGGGTGTTCGAGTACGAGTACGAGTACGAGTACGACGACGACGACGACGACGACGAGGGCGAGGGCGAGGGCGAGGGCGAGGGCGACGACGATCCCGACGATCGCGAAAACGGCGCGACCCCGACCGGGTCCGCAACCCCGGTCATGGGGAGCGATGGGCGCTACGCCACCCCGTACAGCGGCCCGAAGCGCGCGCGCAGATGATCAATCAGCGCCCGGTGGCTGCGCGGCTCCCCGGTCACCCGCTGCACCAGCTCCTGCGCGCGCCAGCGCATCCCGTGGCGGTGGATCTTCTCCGCCAGCCACTCTTTGAGCGCTCCGAACTCCCCGCGCGCGAAGGCCGCATCCAGATCGCCCAGGTCGCGCCGCGCCGCCGCGAAAAGCTGCGAGGCATACAGGTTCCCGAGCGTGTAGGTCGGGAAGTACCCGATCAGCCCGCCGCTCCAGTGCACGTCCTGCAGGCACCCGCTCGCGTCGTTCGGCGGCGTCAGCCCCAGGTACTTCCTGAACTTCTCGTTCCACGCCCCGGGCACGTCCGCCGGCGCCAGTTCGCCCCCGATCAGCGCGCGTTCCAGCTCGAAACGCACGATGATGTGCAGGTTGTAGGTCGCCTCGTCCGCCTCGACGCGGATGAAGGACGGCCGCACGTCGTTGATCGCGAAGTAGAAGGCCTCTTCAGGGGTATTCCCGAGGGCCGCGGGGAAGGCGGCCTGGGCCTTCGGGTAAAAGGCGCGCCAGAAGCCGCGGCTGCGGCCGACCAGGTTCTCCCAGAGCCGCGACTGCGACTCGTGGATACCCATCGACACGAACGTCCCGAGCGGGGCGCCGAAGTGCGCGCCCGGCAGGCCCTGTTCGTAGAGGCCGTGGCCGGCCTCGTGGAGGATGCCGAAGAGCGCCGCGTTGAAGTGGCGGGGGTCGAAGCGGGTGGTGATCCGGGTATCCCCCGGTCCGATCCGATCGCAGAAGGGATGGGTGGTGACGTCGAGGCGGCCGGCGTTGAAATCGAAGCCGATGGCGGCGGCGGCGGCGCGGCCGAAGGACTCCTGGGTTTCCACCGGGTAGTCGCGTTCGAGGAGGGCGACGTCGGGTCGGCGCGCGGCGCCCTGGATGGCGGCGACCAGCGGCACCAGTTCGTCGCGCAGGCCCGCGAAGAGTCGGGTGAGTTCCGCGGAGGTTTCGCCCGGCTCGTACTCGTCGAGCAGGGCATCGTAACGGTCGCCCTTGCCGTCGCTCACGATCTCGGCTTCGCGGCGCTTGAGTCCGACGATCTTCTCCAGCCAGGGGCGGAAGGCGGCGAAGTCGGAGGCCTTGCGCGCAGCGGCCCAGGCGGACTCCGCGAGCGCGCGCGTGCGGGCGATCTCCTCGACCAGCTCCTGCGGGAGCTTGCGGGCGCGGTCGTAGCCGCGGCCGATTTCCCGCACGTTGACCGCGGCGGGGGCGTCCGCTTCCAGGCCGCGCATCGCCGTCCGGTTTGCCTCCAGCAACTCCCCGATGCGCGGATCGGTCCCCATCTTGTGCACCATCCCCGCGAGCTGGCCAAGCTGCTCGGCGCGATGCCCCGCGCCCGCCGGCGGCATGTACGTGCGCTCGTCCCACTCCAGGAGGCTCATGCACGAAGCCAGGAGCCGCGTCTCGCGGCAGCGGCGGAGGAGTTCATCGTAGGCGGGCGGAAGGGCGGTGGTCATGCGGAGCTCTCCACGCGAATCCCGCCCGGCGGCGGCGGCCGGGACCGGGTTTGGAAGTTCGGAGGTTTGGACGTTTGGGGCGCGGATTATATCGGTCACCCGGCCTGAATGCAACCGTTGCCGACGCTGGACGTTCCGCTTCAATCCGGGTAGAATTTCCCGGTTGGGTTCGGGCTTCCAGCAACTTCAAAACGTCCAAACCCCGAAACCTCCAAACCCCCCGTGAGAGGATTGACGTGAAGCTGACGATCTGGGGCGCTGCGCGCACCGTGACCGGCTCGATGCACCTCCTCGACGTCGGCGGCCGGCGCGTGCTGCTCGACTGCGGCCTCTACCAGGGCCGCCGCGCAGAGGCCGCGGAACGCAATCGCAACCTGCCCTTCGACCCCGCCGGCCTCGACGCCGTCATCCTCTCCCACGCCCACCTCGATCACGCGGGGACCATCCCGACCCTGGTCAAGCGCGGTTTCCAGGGCGAAGTCTACTCCACCGCCGCGACCGCCGATCTCTGCCGCTACATGCTCCAGGACAGCGGCCACATCCAGGAAATGGACTGCCAGATCGTCAACAAGCGACGCAAGAACGGCGAACCCTGCGTCGAACCCCTCTACACCCAGGCGGACGCGATCGCGGCGCTCGGGCACTTCGCGAGCGTGCCCTACGACCGGACCTTTACCGCCGCCCCCGGCGTCCAGTTCCGCTTCCTCGAGGCCGGCCACATTCTCGGCTCCGCCCAGGTGGCGCTCACCCTGACCGAGAACGGCACCACCCGCCGCCTCGACTTCACCGGCGACCTCGGCCGCAAGAACTTCCCGGTCACCCGCGACCCTGCGAGCCTCCCGCCCGCCGACGCGCTCATCATCGAGAGCACCTACGGCAACCGGCGCCACTCCGAGGTGGGCAGCGTCAAGGACGCCATCCTGCAGGTGGTCAAGCGCGCCTACGACCGCGGCGGCAAGATCGTCTGTCCGGCGTTCGCCGTAGGCCGCACCCAGGGCCTCGTTTCCATCCTCCACGACCTCTTCAACGAGGGCAAGCTGCCGCCGATGCCCCTCTTCGTGGACAGCCCCCTCGCGGTCAACGCCACCAACGTGTTCGCGCTGCACCCCGAGTGCCTCGACGCCGAGACCCTGGCGAAAGTGCGCAAGGGCGGCGATCCGTTCGGCTTCGCCCGGCTCACCTACATCACCGCCGCCGAGGATTCGCGCCGGCTCAACGATCGGCCCGGCCCGTTCATGGTCATGTCCGCCTCCGGCATGTGCGAGGCCGGCCGCATCCTCCACCACCTCCGCCACAGCGTCGAGGACCCGAAGAACCTCCTGCTCTTCGTCGGCTTCCAGGCGGAGCACACGCTCGGCCGCCGCCTCGCCGAAGGCGCGAAGATCGCCAAGATCTACGGGGTCGAGTACCCGGTCCGCGCCGAAGTGGCGCGCATCGACGGGCTTTCGGCCCACGCGGACAAGGACGACCTGGTGGCCGCCGCCCGCGCCCTGCCGGGCAAGCCCCGGGTCTTCGTCGTCCACGGCGAGGAGGAGCAGTGCCTGTCGCTCGCCGAATCGCTGCGCGCCGGCGGCCTGCCCCAGGTCGAGGCGCCGCTGCGCGGACAGTCCTTCGCCCTCTGACGTCGCCGCTCCCCCCAGACCCTGTTGCGACCGGAATGCCCGATGACCTGGCTGCTCGAGCGCTGGGATCGCGCCGCCCACGCGGTCCGCACCGGCTGGAAACTGGTCAACACCGACCTCTGGGAGGCCGAAGCGCCCCCCGAGGCGCGGCTGGTCAATTTCCTGCTCGACGTCGTGCGCTCCGTCGTCCTGCTCTTCCACGGTTTCATCCGGGCTGAGGTGAATACCCGGGCCGCCGCCCTCACCTACAAGACCGTCTTCGCCCTCGTCCCGTCGGTCGCCGTCGTTTTCGCGGTGCTGCGCGCCTTCGGCTCCCTCTCCGCCACCGAGGCCCGGCTCAAGAGCTTCCTCATCGGCAACCTCGCCCAGGGCACCGGCCAGAAGGTCGTCGACGCGATCATGGACGCGATCGACAATATCCACAACGGCGCCGTCGGCGGCATCGGCTTCCTCGTCCTCGCCTGGACCGTCATCTCCCTGATGCGCGACATCGAGGAATCCCTCGACCGCATCTGGTTCCTCGAAGAGGACCGGCCCTTCGTCGCCCGCCTGGCCATCTACTGGACCGTGCTCACCCTCGCGCCGATCTTCATCGGCTTCTCGATCACCCTCACCGCGCTCTTCATGGATCGCTCGGTGGTCCAGGAGCTGCTCGCCAACGAGTGGATCTCCGCCGCGATCTCGATCTTCCTGCCCCTCCTCATCGTCTGGATCATTTTCGCCTGCCTCTACAGCTTCGTGCCGAACACCAAGGTGTACTTCGGGTCGGCGGTGCTGGCCGCGGTGATCGCCGGCAGCGTGTGGGAGGTTACGAAGCGGGCGTATTTGTGGTACAACACGCAGGTGGTGACGCAGTACAAGGTCTACGGCACGCTGGGCGCCATTCCGATCCTGCTGCTCTGGATCTACGTGAGCTGGGTGGTTTTCCTGACCGGCGCGCAGATCTCGTTCGCGGTGCAGAATCGCCGCGGCTTCAAGCGCAACGAGCGCGTGCCGCGCGCGAGCGCCTGGTGCGTGGAGGTCGCCGCGGTCAAGATCGCCTGCGCGCTGACGCAGGACTTCCTGCGCGGCGCGCCGCCGGCGACGCTGGACGGGCTGGCGGTGCGGCTGGACCTGCCGACGCGCCTGGTGCAGGAGCTGCTCGACCGGCTGCTCGGCGCCGGGCTGATCCTGCGGCTCGGGCCGTCGGCCACGCACGGGGTGGTACCCGCGCGCGATCCGGCGACGATCCGGCTGCGCGACGTGCTGGAAGCGGTGCGCACGCACGGCACCAGTTTCCGGGTCGCCGAGGACGAGCTGATGCGTGCCGTCGACGGCGCGCTCGAACGCGCCGACGAGAGCTGGAAGCAGGTCACCGCCGGGGTCACCCTGCGCGACCTGGTCCAGCGCCCCGGCGCCTGAGCGCAGGTCCCGTGGGCCGCGCGCCCATCGCTCCCGTACGAAGGAACCGACCATGCCGGAAGCAGAGGCCCCGCGCGCCCGCGTCGTCCTGGTGACCGCCGGGGGCATCGACGCGGCTCGGGTGATCGCCCGGGCTCTCGTGGAGGAGCGCCTGGCCGCGTGCGTGAACATCCTGCCGGGCGTGACCTCGATCTACCGCTGGGAAGGGAAGATCGCCGAGGACGAGGAGGTCCTGCTCCTGATCAAGACGACCGCCGACCGCCTGGACGCGCTCGCCGCGCGCGTGGTGGACCTGCACACCTACCAGGTCCCGGAGATCGTGGCGTTGCCGGTCGCCGGAGGACTCGCCCCGTACCTGGGCTGGCTGGCGGAAGCGGTCGTGCCCCTGCCCCCCGCCCTGCATCCGAGCGAGCCCGAGCCCGAGGGATAGTGAGCCATGCCGGATCGCGATGACGTCCCGTCCGATCGCCCCTTCCCCGGCCCCGTCCCGCGGCCCATCCCGCGCCGCCTCCTGCCCTTCCTCGACGGCGAGGGCCCCCTGCACATCACGGTCTTCGTCGCCGGCTGCGTGATCGTCGGGCTGGTGCTCGTGTACTACGCGATTTCCCTGAAGTGGATCTCTCTGGGGTAGATGAAAACGGCCTGGTTCAAGTCGGCCGCAAAACGGGGACACGATCCTGAATCCCAGCGACGTTCCCCGATGATCGCCGGCCCTTCCAGGAATTCAGGTCATGTCCCCGTTTTGCTCCCCCTGAGCGGGAGGGGACTGTAACCCCGTATTGAACCAGGCCATGAAAACCTATCGCGCGCGCGTCGAGACCCAGGGTTTCGACCTCAAGCTCCGCATCGTCCTGGCGGTCTTCGCCATCGTGCTCCCGGGCATGTTCCTGATGGCGTTCCTGCACATCAACAACATGCGGGACGCGCTCGAGGACCTCTCCCGCGGGCGCGGCGACCTCGTCGTCTCCAGCCTCGACGGCTTCATCGCGCGCGGCGCGACCCTCGAGGACCCCGAGAGCCTCCAGAACGAGATCCAGCGCCTCATCGTCGGCAAGCACGGCGTCTCCAACATCCGCGTCTTCATCCGCCTGCGCGACGGCGGCCTCGATTGCGTCGCCGCCCGCGACCGCTCGGTCAAAGCCGCCCCCGATCGCGCCGACTACCAGGCGGTCAAGGAGGACCGCTCCGCCTACCGCACCTACTACCGCGGCGACGACCGCTTCCTCGACATCGCCGCCCCGCTCCACCGCGAAGGCAAGGTCGTCGGCGCCATCCGCGTCGAAATCCCCCTGCTCGACGCCGAAAAGACTGCCTCCTCCGCCTACACCCAGTCCGTCATCTCCGCCATCCTGCTCATCCTCATCACCATCACCGTGCTCTTCGTCTACATCCGCAAGGAGATCAACTCCCCGGTCGAGCGCCTGGTCGAGGCCATGCTCCAGGCCCGGGCCGGCAACCTGGAATCCCTGGTCGAGATCAAGTCGCGCGACGAGTTCGGCTGGCTGGGCGACAATTTCAACCAGATGCTCCGCCGCATCCGTGAGGCCAATCGCGAGAACGAACAGCTCATGGAGCGCATCGGGCGTTTCAATGAGGAGCTGCGCGAGAAGATCGAGGTCGCCACCGCCGAGCTGGAACAGAAAAACGTCGAACTGACGCGCGCCAACGAGGACCTCTTCCGCGCGCAGCGCCGCCTCGGCGACGTCGAACGCCTCGCCTCGCTCGGACAGTTCGCGAGCCAGATGGCGCACGAGCTCGGCACCCCGCTCAACAGCATCTCCGGGCACATCCAGATCCTCGCCGCCGAGGAGAGCCTGGACGGCTCGGTGCGCGGCCGCCTCAAGATCGTCGAAACCCAGATCGATCGGCTGGCGCGCATCATCCGCGAAGCGCTGAACAACATGCGCTTCCACGTGCCGATCCTCGAGCCGGTGTCGATCAACGCGCTGCTGGAGCGCCTGATCGCTTTCACCTCGCCCGGCTTGTCGGTGCGCAAGGTCGAGTTGGCCACCCACTTCGCGCCGGAACTGCCCTCGTGTCCCGCCGACCCGTCGCAGATCGAGCAGGTCTTTCTCAACCTGATCACCAACGCGCTGGACGCGATGCCGCAGGGCGGACGCATGACGATCGAGACGCTGCCCGCGTGGGGGGGCCGTCCGGGTGCGGCGGCGGCGACTTCGGCGGCGGCGGTGCCGGGTGCGGCGCCGGCGTCCGGGGTCGCGGGCGTCGAACCGGGCGGCGCGGCGGCCGCGACGGCGCTGCCCGCCCTG
>JACRIP010000572.1 GCA_016220045.1 Planctomycetota bacterium | reverse complement strand
TTCTCGACCAGCAGCTCCCCGGCCCGCAGCCAGCACAGATGATCCAGCATGTCCTGGAGGAATTCCATGTTGGGCGCCGCCGGTTCCGCGCCCTCCAGCGTCCAGGCGTTCTCCTTGCCGCGCACGACCGTCGCGGTCTTGCCGTCGGTCTCGATCGACACCGAGTCGATCTTCTCACGCTGGAGCTGCAGCATGCTGCGGTTGCGGAAGTTGAGCGGCCCGCGGTCGATCCAGGAGACGACCTCGCGCGCCAGCCCGACCACCCGCTCCTCGCCGTTCTTTCGGGCGTACACCGTATCCGGCTTGCCGTCCACCACGCCCAGCGAGATGCGCAGCTCCTCGGCGGGCGCCTTTTCGTCCTTGCCCGGGAGCGCCAGCACGATTGCGCCGTAGGGCTGTTCCAGGCCGAAGCCGGCGAGCTCGCCGGCGTTCTCGGCGGCGAATTCCGCGATCTTGAGGTCGCGGACCTTGGTCAGGAAGTTGGAGATCGTGCCCAGGTCGAGCGGGTAGTCGGCGGGCTTCTCCATCTTCCACATGTCCTTGTCCTTCGCCAGCACCGCGACGCTCTCGCCGCCCTTCTCGAGGACCAGCTTGACGACCTTGGCGGTGTCGAGCTCGAGCAAGGACCGGCTGCGGTAGGCGAGCGGGTCGATCGTGAGCTTGGCGACGATCTCGGACTTGACGGAGAGGACGGTGTCGTTGGCCAGGTTGCGCGCGTAGACGCGCGCGGGCGCGTCGGCCGGCGAGTTGCCGATGGCGACCGTCGTGCCCTGGTCCTTGCCCTTGGCGAAGACCGTGAAGCGGAGGCCGGGCTGGTCGAGACCGTAGGCGGCCCAGTCGGTGGTGTCGTCCTTGACGAACTCCTCGGCCTTGAACTCCTTGAGCTGGGCGAGCAGGTCGCCGACCAGCTTGTCGTCCGAGCGGTCGGCGAAGGGCCGCACGACGCGCCAGTGGTCGTCCTTCTTGGCGAACTCGATCTCGGTCGCGCCGGCGGCGACGATCAGTTTTTCGGCTTCCCAGGGCTCGAAGCGGGCGAGCGACTTGTCGCGCCAGTCGGGGAAGGGCTTGTCGAGGGAGCGGCGGAGGGCCGGCTCGATGCAGTAGACGTCGGGCTTCCCCTCGACCATCACGTAAATGTAATCCCCGATGGCGGTCTTGTTGCCGAACTTGATCACGACGGACTTCGCGACCTTGTCCTTCTCGTAGGCGAGGGTGAGGGTCGCCTCGGGCGTAGCGAGGCCGTAGAGGGCGAGGTCGATCGGCTTGCCCGCCTCGGGCGAGACCACGGCCTTGTAGGCGAGGAACTCGAAGGTATTGACCACGGCGTCGACGACCGACTTGTCGGCCGGGAACTTGACCGGGCGGACGAGCTGCCAATCGCTGGGCTCGCCGAGCTTCTCGAGCGCGAGGTCGAGGGTCGCGGTCTTGATCTCGAGCTTCTTGGAGTCGTTCCAGCCGATGTCGGGGAGCAGGCGCTTGCCCTCTTCGCGCTTGACCAGATCGTCGGTGGACTCGTTTTTCTGGTCGACGAAGAAGATGAAGCCGAGCAGGAGTCCGGCGGCGGCGAACAGGATGAGCGTAGTCTTGAACCTCATGGTCTCACCGTAAGTGGTAGCAGGATGCGGGGAACTCGGCGCCGCGGCGCTACGCCCGGCGCAGGAGCCAGGTGAAGAGCGCGAGGCCGATGGCCGCGAGCGGCAGCACGTAGAGCGAAATGCGCTGGACCCAGGTGATCTGGTCGGCGGTGACGAGCGAGAGCTTGTGTTCTTCGGGCTTCTTGGGCTCGATGGTGATCAGGTTCTCCTGTTCGAGCAGCCAGCGCGCCGCATTGAGCACGAGGTCGCAGCGGTCGAACTGCTTGTAGAAGTGGTTCTGGACCTGGACGCCGTCGCCGATGACGACCGCGCGGGCCTTGCGCGGGGCGCCGTCGCCGCCGTCGCCGGGGAGCTGTTTCTCGACCGCGACCGCGATCGTGACCGGACCGGCCTTGTCCTTGCCCGGCACCATGCGGCCTTCCTGGAGCGTGAGGTCGGTGCGCAGGAAGGACTCGGGACTGGTCTTGACCAGGGGGGTCACCGTCACGTCGGGCGCAGCGCCGGCGGCCTGGTCGACGCCGCAGGCGAGCTCGAAGATCGGCGCGTCGTCGTTGATCAGCTTGGCGGAGATCTGGTGGCCGCCCATGTCGCTGCCGATGAAGACCGCGGCGTCCTGGATCGCGCCGCGCGCGAACCCGCCCATGAGCGGCACGATCACGCGCGCTTCGGGCGAAGGCTCGACCAGGATGCCGTTGGTGACCTCCACGCCCCACTCGCGGAAGAGCGGATCGAGGCCCGGAGAGGCGTCCGCCTCGTGCGGGTCCATGAGGCAGAGGACGCGCCCGCCGCGGCCGAAGTACGCCCGCAGCGACTGCAGTTCCTCGGGCTGGAAGCGCGCCCGCGGCGACGGCACGATCAGGAGGTCGCAGTCGGCGGGTACGGTCGTTTCCTTAAGCGAATTCCACTTCTTGACGGCGTAGTTCTCGGCGGTCTCGAGCTTGCCCTTGAACATCAGGGCCCCGCCCTCGGCGCTGTCGGCGAGGTTGGCCTCCTTGTGGCCCTCGAGGAAGTACACCGTCATCTTGCGGTCTTCGGAGACCGAGCGGATGCTCGAGGTGAGGACCTCTTCGCCCTTGAAGGCCCGGAGCGTGGCCGCGCCGCCGCCGTAGGGGTTGTTGGGCATGTCGGCTTCGAAGGTTTCCTCGATGCGGATGATCTTCTGGCGGTCGCCGCACTTGACCACCATCTGGTTGAAGTCGAGGGGACCCTTCACGTCGAGGTCCTTGATGATCTTTTCGGCGAGCTCCTGGTTGGCGACCGCGGGCAGGGCCTTGACGATGATCTGGGAGGAGAAGCCCTTGTACTCGTCGAGCAGGTCGTCCACCTTGTCGATGATCTCCGGGGTGAGGTCGTTGCCGCCGCGCACGCGCGCCCAGAGCGTGAGGATGGTCACCGGCTTCTTGAGCGACGTGATGAGCGTCCGCGTCTTGTCGGAGAGCGAGTAGGCGCGGGAGCGGGTGGTGTCGTAGCGGTTGTAGTACTTTTTCGAGATGTAGACGACGCCGACGAGCAGGGCGAGGGCGGCGACGATCTGGAGGGCGACGTTGGAGGCGGTGGCGAGGCGCGCGAGCAGGCCCCACTCGGCCGGGCGCGCCGGCGGGGCGCTAGGGGCGGTGGCGCCCGCGGTGGGGGCGGAGGGGGCGGGCGGGGTCGTTTCGGCGCTCATGGAAGCACGATCTCCGGCAACGGATCGGTGGAGGTCGGGGGGTCCCGGGGGGTCCGGGTCGGGTGCGGGGCAGCGGGGCGGGCCGCGGGCCTCAGCGCCAGCGGCGGCTCTCGATCATCTTCACGGTCAGGAAGAGGAAGAAGGCGATCAGGGAAAGGAAGTAGATGACGTCGCGCGTGTCGTACACGCCCTTCTGGAAGTTCTGGTAGCGATTGAAGAGCGAGGCGTACTTGGCGACTTCGGCCCAGTCGACGCCCGCCCACTTGGACTCGATCTGGAAGAGCCCGAGCAGGTAGAAGAAGAAGAGGGTGATGAAGCTCAGGATGCCGGCGACGATCTGGTTGGCCGCCGTGGACGAGAAGAAGATCCCGATGGCCAGGAAGGTCCCGACCAGCAGGACGAGGCCGACGTAGTTGCAGACGGCGGCGCCGTAATCGGGATTGGCGCCGAACTTGTTCAGCGCGAAGAGGTAGAAGAGGCTGGGGACGAGGAAGAAGATCCAGAGGATGACGGCGGCGAAGTACTTCGAGAGCACGATCCCGGTGTCGGTGACGGGGGCGGTGACGAGCATCTCGAAGGTGCCGGATTTCTTCTCCTCGGCGAGGAGGCGCATGGTCATCAAGGGGGCGACGAACATGCCGAGGAAGTTGAAGATGTCGATGAAGTGGCGCATCTCGATCGGGTAGCCGTTGAGGGAGGCGCGGGCGAAGGCGTCGGCGAAGAGTCCGCCGGAGAAGAAGAGGACGGGCGCGAGGACGATGTAGGCCATCGGGTGAAGGAAGTAGGCGCCGAGTTCGCGCCGGGTCAAGGTCAGCAGTTTCATGGGCGAGGCGTCTCCAGCGGTAGCGGGGGACTACTCCTGGGTGGTGATCTTGACGAACATTTCCTCGAGGCTCTTCTTCTCGAAGCGCAGCTCGCGGAGGCCCCAGCGGTTTTCGACCGCGGCGGCGTAGATCGGTTCGCGCAGGTCCTGTCCGCCGGCGTACTCGACCGTGCAGAGGGAGAACTCGCCGTCCGGCTCGGCGGTGACGGCGGAGACCTGGGGGAGGCGGGCGAGGGCCTCGCGCACCTGGGCGAGCGGGCCGCGGATCTCGGCGCGGACGCGGCCGCCGGCGAGCGCGCCGCGGCGTAGCGATTCCATGCTGTCGGCGGCGGCGATCTTGCCCTTGTGGATGACGATCACGCGCGAGCAGGTGCGCTCGACTTCGCTCAGGATGTGAGTCGAGAGGATGACGGTGTGGTCCTGCGCCAGGTCGCGGATGACGTCGCGCACCTGCAGGATCTGGTTCGGGTCGAGGCCGATCGTGGGCTCGTCCAGGATCAGGAGCGCGGGGTCGTTGATCAGCGACTCGGCCAGGCCGACGCGTTGCCGGAAGCCCTTCGAGAGCTGCCCGATGATGCGCGAGCGCACCTCCTGGAGGTTGCAGCGGCCGACCACGTGGTCCAGACGCTTCGTCAGGTCCCGCCCCGGCACGCCCTTGAGTCGCGCGCGGTACTTCAGGTATTCGGACACGCGCATTTCCAGGTAGAGCGGCACGCTCTCGGGCATGTACCCGACCTTGCTGCGCACCTCCATGGAGTGCGCCACCACGTCGTGGCCGCCGACCGTGACGCGGCCCGAGGTGGGCGGGAAGAAGCAGGACAGGACGCGCATGGTGGTCGTCTTGCCGGCGCCGTTCGGGCCCAGGAAGCCCAGGATGTCGCCCTTGTTGACGGAGAACGAGATATCGTTCACCGCGACGACGCCGGCGAAGCGCTTTACGAGATGTTCTACGGAGATCACGACACCTCCCGGACCGGAACGGAAACCTACAGGACAAGTTCCTCATGGCGGATCTTGATCGCGTCGAGGGACAGACCATGGCGGGCGACGTTTAGGCGTTTGGACGTTCAGGCGTTTAGGATCTGGTGGACGCGCGAATCCAGCCTCAGCTCTCCGACTGATCCCTGACCCCTTGATCGACTCCCGCCCGATCGTGGTTCCGTTTGGGTTTCAGGCGCGAGCCTGACTTGGATGATGGGTCTCTCATCCCGCGCGGAGCCGGATTCAGCCCAACGCCGGCCCGGCCCGCGCTATTCCCGCGCGCCGCTACTTCGTCTCGAAGTCGGCGTCGATGATGTTCTCGTCGGGGCTCCCGCCCTTGCCCTTCGCCGGGCCGGCCGCGGGGGGCGGCTGCGGCCCGCCCTCGGGGGCGCCGCCGGGCGCGCTGCCGGCGCCTGCGGCCCCGCGCTTCTG
>JACRIP010000017.1 GCA_016220045.1 Planctomycetota bacterium | reverse complement strand
CAGAGGCACAGAGGACACGGAGAACGCTCTCGCTCGGCCGTCGTCGTCTCTGCGTCCTCTGTGCCTCTGTGGTTCAATTCGACCTTCCGACCGTGCGACGATCTTGACGAGCTTTCCAGAAGTTGCCCAGTAGGGATCCAATCGCGGGCCGAAGGTCGAACGCACGGGGACTCTGCCCGCGCCCGACTGGGGTGTGTTCGCCGGCTATCCACTCCGCTCCCGCACCCGCTCCCCGCCGCACGCGGGGCACCCGGGCCGGGGCGCGCACACGACGCGCTCGCCGAGGCCGCGCAGGCCGTCGCAACGCACCAGCACGCCGCACGCCAGCTCGCCTTTGCCCAGCAGCGCCTTGACGACTTCGACCGCGGTGAGCGAACCCACCAGGCCGGCGACGGGCGCCGCGAGGTCCACGTCGCCCGCGGCCGGAGGCGCGGCCTTCTCGGCGGCGGCCTGCACGCACGCCAGGCTGGGTCCATCCCCGAGCGCGAGCGCCGTGCGCCATCCGTGCGCGCCCCGCGCCGCGCCCCAGATCAGCGGGCGCGCATTCGGCCAGGCCGCGAGCCCGGCCGGCGCCGCCGGCGCGCCCAGGAGCACGAGGTCCCACGCGGCGCCGACCCGCGCCGCCTCCGCGTCGGACCAGGTATTCACCTGGACCTCCGGATTGAGCGCGGCCAGCGCGTCCCGCAGCGCGTGGGCGCGCGGCCGCCCGAGGTCCGCGTGCACGAAGAACATCGAGTCGGCGAGGTCGGCCGGCGCGACCGCCGCGCCGTCGGCGATCTCGAGGCGCCCGACGCCCGCCGCCGCCAGGTAGCCTGCGGCGACCGCGCCCGGCCCCGCCGCGCCGAGCAGGAGCACGCGCGCCGCCAGCAGCCTGCGCTGCCCCTTGCCGCCGACCTCCGGCAGCAGGATGTGCCGGCTGTAGCGGCGGATCTGGTCCTCGGTGAACGCGGCCACGGCGCCTACGGCCCGGGCAGGATGACGCTGGCGTTCGCGGGCGCGTCCACGGTCTCGAACCGGTAGCCGTTCTCGTGGTGCCCGATCTCCAGCACCATGCCCGAGTCCAGCCGCACCCCCAGCGAGATCAGGTTCTTGCGCTGTTCGGCGTCGTCGAGCAGCTTGAGGAAGACGCCGAGACTCTCCAGGTAACTGCCGTAGGTGGCGCGATCGAAGGAGTAGGTCTGGGCGGTGCCGCGCTCGCGCGCCCAGCGCGCGGTCGCGTGCGAGATCGGCTCGGTGGTGAGAATGCTGTGGACGATGGTGGACTCGCTGGAGCGCGCGGACCCGCGATACCAGGTCCCGCCGCGCGAGTGATCGACGAGATAGTGGTCCTTCGCGTCGCGCACGATGGTGGCGTGGAAGCGCGAGATGTAGCCGTCGTTCATGAAGGGGTAGGTGGGCTGGCGGCCGAGGACGATGAAGCCCATCTTCTCGAGGGCGTGGTCGAGACCGAAGGTCTCCCCGGTCCGGAGATTGACGAGCCGAGCCATGGGGGATCCTTGGTGTTCGCGGACTACAGGACGAGGACGAGTTTGCCGAAGGGCTCGCGGGACTCCAGGAGTCGGTGAGCGGCGGCCGCCTCTTCGAGGGGGAAGGTGCGGTAGACCACGGGCCGGAGCCGGCCGCGGAAGATGCAGCTCATGACCGCGCGGAATTCCTCGGGCGAGCCCATGGTGGAGCCGAGGATGGAGATCTGGCGGTAGAAGATGTGGCGCAGGTCTTCGACCGGATCGAAGCCGGTGGTGGCGCCGCAGGTGACGATGCGTCCGCCGCGGCGCGCGCAGCGCAGGCTCTTCGCCCAGGTATCCTTGCCGACGTAGTCGATCACCACGTCGACGCCGCGCTTGGCGGTGATGCGCCGGACCTCGGCCTCGAAGTCCTGGTCGCAGTGGTTGATGACGAAGTCGGCGCCGAGCTGCCGGGCGCGTTCGCACTTGGTGGGCGTGCCCGCGGTGACCAGGACGCGGGCGCCGCAGAGGCGGGCGATCTGGATCGCCGCGGAGCCCACGCCCGCGCCGGCGCCGAGGATGAGGACGTCTTCGCCCGGCTGCACGTGCGCGCGCGTCACCAGCATGCGCCACGCCGTGAGAAAGGCGAGCGGCGCGGCGGCCGCCTGCACCCAATCCATCGAGTCCGGGATCTCCTGGCAGTTGCGCGCCGGCACCACCAGGTATTCCGCGTAGGTGCCGTTGCCGTGCTCGCCGAGCAGCGAATAGGTCAGGCACAGGCTGCCCTCGCCGCGATGGCAGAACTCGCAGTGGCCGCAACTGATCCCCGGGTTGACGCACACGCGCTGGCCGGGCTTGACGCTCGTCACGTCCGGTCCGACCGCCTCGATCTCGCCGGCCGCGTCCGCGCCCAGGATGCGCGGCAGGTCGACCCGCACGCCCGGCATGCCGCGGCGCACGAAGAGGTCCAGGTGATTCACCGAGGCGGCGCGCACCCGGATCAGGGCTTCACCGGAACGCGCAAGGGGAGCGGGAACCTCGTCGAGGACGAGCTTCTCGGGGCCCCCGTGTTCGTGGATGCGGACGGCGCGCATGGGCGGATCTCCCTGCGGAACGGGCACGATTGTACCGTGCGCGCGGGGCGTGTCAACGTTGACACCCGCGACCCGCCCCGGATAGAATTCCCGCCCCCCACCCATTCCGCCCCGACCCCGGAGGCCGCAGGACCCATGACCGACCCGGTGATCGATCTGCACGTGCACGTCCAGCCGTGGCACATGCTCAAGCCCGCAATCCTCGAGCGCATGAGCCGCGGCCGCGCCGACCACGCCGAGATCGTGCAGGTCATGGCGCAGCCCGGGAGCTTCCTCGACCTGCTCGACCGCTCCGGAGTCGAGAAGGCGGCGTTGATCAACTACGTGAGTCCCGAGGTCATGGGATTCACCGAGGAGGTCAACGACTGGATTTCCGCCTACTGCCGCGACCACCGCGACCGGCTCATCCCCTGCGGCTCCCTCCACCCGGCCTTCGTCAAGGACCCCGCGGCCGCCATGGACCGCCTCCTCGGCGAACTCGGCATCCGCATGATCAAGATCCATCCGCCGCACCAGCTCTTCTACCCGAACGCCTACCGCGACGGGCTGCTCCCCGCGCTCGAAGTCATGTACCGGAAGTGCGAGGCGGCGCGCGTGCCGGTCATGTTCCACACCGGCACGTCGATCTTCGCCGGGGCTCGGGTAAAATATGGAGACCCGATCCATCTCGACGACGTCGCGGTGGATTTCCCGCGGCTGCCGATGATCCTGGCGCACGCGGGCCGGCCGCTCTGGACCGAGACGGCGGTCTTCCTGGCGCGCCGGCACGCGAACGTCTGGCTCGACCTGTCGAGCATCCCGCCGGGCAGCCTGCTGGAGTATCTGCCGAAGCTCGAGTCGCTGGCGGACAAGTGCCTGTGGGGCACGGACTGGCCGGCGCCGATGGTGCCGTCGATGAAGGGCAACCTGGACAAGTTCCTGGCGCTGCCGCTGTCCGCGGCGGCGCAGGGGAAGATCCTGCGCGAGAACGCGCGGAAGCTGGGGT
>JACRIP010000574.1 GCA_016220045.1 Planctomycetota bacterium | reverse complement strand
CCCGGCCGCGGGAGAGCTGAACTGGAAGTCTGCGGGAGCGGTCACCGCCGGGGGTCTCCCCGGGCTGATCTTTACCCACAAGTCCGGCTGCTGGAGACCGTACACTCGCTCCCATGGGGAAGGGCTTGGAGGCTTGTAGTACCGGGCTTCAGCCCGGGTTTGTTTGCCGGGCTTCAGCCCGGCAACCCTCGACGCGCGCGCCGGAGAGGGCCGCTCGATCCGTCTCCGGCCCGGAGTACGCCGTGGGCAGCCGGCCTGAAGGCCGGCGACGAACCCGGGCTGAAGCCCGGTACTACAAACCAGGCGATCCGGACGCCCACGGGGCGGTCGCTGCGCAGCCCCGCCCCATCGGTACGGTGTCCAGCCCGGACTTGTGGGCAACGATCAACTCCCCGGGGCCCCCTTGACGCCGCAGGCGGTTGCGGAAGCGCGTGGAGTAGGGTGTGTGCGCTTGACGGAAGTCGGGTAAGCGGATAGCTTACGGTTCGTGATCACCACCCTTTCCACCACCGGTCGGTTTGTCCTGCCGGCGGCACTCCGGCGGCGCGGCGGGCTCCAGGCCGGGCAGGCAATCGTGGTCGAGTCGCGAGACCACGGTCGGCCTGAGCCGATCCTGCGGGGCGCGCAGGGGGGGCCCCAAACGGGTGAG
Organism: Planctomycetota bacterium; assembly: GCA_016220045.1. GTDB lineage: Bacteria > Planctomycetota > MHYJ01 > WSZJ01 > JACPWG01 > JACRIP01. The sequence continues at coordinate 10,361 of JACRIP010000574.1, read as the reverse complement.
CATCGTGAGAAGATCGATTTGGGTGAAGCGCGCCACGGTGGGGGTCGCCGTGCTGGCGGCGCTGCTCCTCGGATACGCTGCCCTGCGCGCGGCCGCATACCGGACCGCCGCCGGCCGGACCGACCCCGCGCCGTCGGCGGCTGGTGTCGCGCCGCCGCCGACCGGCGTAGCGCCGCTCCGTCCCGTGCCTCGCCCCGTGCTCCCCGCCGGCGGCAGCGACCGGGTGAAGATCACCATCCGACCCGCGACCGGGCGACCCGCGGCCCCTGCGCCCATCGCCGCGTCGCCCGGCCGACCCCGCTTTCCGTGGACCCGCACCCCCGAGACCTGCGAGACGCTCCGCGCCTGGGCTGCCCGCATCGAGGTGAACTCCACGGACGCGACGCTGACGGAGGTCCTCGACATCATTTGCTCCGCGGCCGGAATCGCGTATCGGTTCGTCGGCGAGTGCCGCAAGGAGGAGAAGATCTCCTTCCATGCGCGGGAGATGATGACGGAGAACTGCCTGCGCCTCCTGGTGCGCCAATACGGGCTGGTCTGCGATGTCGGTGCGGACGGCGTCCTCGTCATCGGCCCGGAGGAGGTGGTTCCCGTGAACGAACCGTTGAAGGCCGCACGCGGTCTGGAGCGGGCGCAGCGCTTGAAATCGGGAGCTGAGAAGTTCGCCGCGGAGTTGGCGCGGGAGGAGCAGAAGATGACCGAGGCGCTGCGGGCGGAGCGCACCGACCTGGAGGTCGAGGGGGCCACCCTGGCCGACGCGATCGCGCGGCTGCGCGTAGGCACGAAGGCGAACATCCTTCTCCACGGCAGTCTTTCGAGCTCCCCCGCGCCGGATCCGCCGCGGCGCATCTCGTTCCGCGGCGGGAACCGGACCCTGGACGAGGTGCTGCGCGAGGTCGCGGCCCTGGCGGGCCTGGACCTGGTGTTCGAATCCGGCGTGGTGCTTCTGAACAAGGCCGAGGAGGTCGCGGATCTGCGCCGGCGAAACGAGGCGAAGAGCGCGCACATCGCGGAACTGCTCGCACGGCCCGTGGCGTTTGCGGGCGGCACGGTCGAGGGGTACGATCTGTCCGGCGTGCTCAAGGCGCAGACCGGCATCGAGGTGGTCGTGGACGAGTCGGTCTGGAACCGTGAAGCGGCGCTCCCGGTCGCCCCCGGGGCGCGGCCGCTGGGAGAAGCCCTCGACGACGTCTGCGGTCGGAGCGGCTTGCAATGGCGGCTGCTGGAGGACGTGCTCTACGTTTTCTGAGGCGGTGAGGACGCAGGGCTATCCCGCCGAGGGGTGCTCCCCGCCCTCGGCTTGCGGCGCGATCTGCCGTGGCGCACACGGTAGCTCCCTGTGCGGTGCAGCAGACAGGTGGTTGATGTGCGCCGCGGGACTCCGGGCGCTACCTGATCAAGGCTGCGGCCTCACGGGATGCGCGCGGTCAGCGCCAATCCTGCAGCGCCCTGGCAGCCCCCTCCTCCCTCGGTGGGAGGGGTAGGGCATGGGATGCCCACGGTCCTGTGACAGAGATTCGGAGCTGCTCTGATGCAAACGGACGTCCTGACCTACATCAATATCGTGAAGGGCGTGGTGGAAACAATCGCCATTCTGGTGGGCGGACTCGCCGCCTACAAGTGGTTCATCGAACGGCGGGATCGCGCGACAGACGTGCTCTTCCTCCTCTATGATCGGTTCGACAAGCTGTCCGAGGGAAGGGATGACATCGAGGAGGATAGTCGGTACGAAATGGTGAAGCCGGCTCTCGCAGCCGCAATCCCTGCGGCAGGGGGCGGGACTCCGAAGGCACCCCCCGTGCCGGATGCGCCGGCAGCGCCTGCCCCACCCACGCCAGACCCCCTGCGAAACATCGACAGCGTGCTGCGGTTTTATGTCTGCTTGAACTCGCTCCGCTGCGAAACCCAGGTGCCCAAGCGTCAGCTACGCGCATGCTTCCGCTACTGGCTGGCGCACGCCCTTCGCGCCGATCGAAAAGAGTTGCGCGCCTACATTGAGGAGTTCTACCCATCCCTGGAGAAGTGGATCAAGGAGGACAACGGGGACTGGTTCAACCTGACGGAATGGGAATGGCAATGACTTCCGCGTTAGGCGTGGATGGACGGCGCATCCTGGTCGTCACCGGCGCGGGGGTCTCTGCCGAGAGCGGAATCCCCACCTTCCGTGGCCCTGACGGATACTGGCGGAAACTCAATCCTAGGAAGCTAGCGACCGCCGAGGCCTTCCGGGCCGACCCCAACCTGGTTTGGGAATGGTACGAGGAGCGACGCCGCCTGATTCGAGCTGCTCATCCCAACGCCGCGCACCGGGCGATCGCGACGCTTGCCGATCGAGCCGCAGGGTTCCTGCTGCTGACGCAGAACGTCGACGACCTGCACGAGCGTGCCGGCACTCCGAGCGAAAGCATTGTGAAGATCCACGGCGACATCTTCGTCAACCGCTGCGACTCCTGCGGGTACCAGGATCGCAAAGACGTCTCCCCCGCGCCGGTGCCCACCTGTCCGAAGTGCGCTGGGGTGCTCCGACCGGGCGTCGTCTGGTTCGACGAGGAGCTACATCCGGCAGATGTTGGGCGCGTTGAAGCGTTTCTTGCCCAAGGAGCCTGCGACTTCGTGCTGGTCGTGGGGACAACGGCGTCGTTCCCCTACATCCGAGACTGGTCGCTGCGCGGGGCCGGAAGCACGGGGCTGGTCATCGAGGTCAACCCGTGCGACACCGAGCTGACGCCGCGGGTTCATCGGATTGTCCGCGCGCCCGCAGCTACAGTGATTCCCGCACTCATTATGTGACGCCGGCAGGATCCCCCCAGCGCCAATGGCGGTGAAACGCCTGCCCCCTGTCCTGCCTTCCCGGAGAGGGACCGCGTGATCGCCGCGTGGATGGGATCGAGCCGTTGCCGGACAAGTGCCGGCAACCGCAGGGGACGCGTCACGGTTGCAGACCGGAAAAGCAACGACCGACCCCGTCCGCTCGGCGATCGATCGGGCACGTGCTCCGCCTTGCCCTTCGAGCCCGCGCCGCGGAGGCTGCCGCCGCCGCGCCGTTCTTCTTGCATCGGGAGTGGCCACTGAGTAACATCCAGCCGAAAGAGGGTGGATCAGGCGGACTGTGATCAGGCGATACCTGGAGGAGCGCGGGCGCCGGTTGGTGATCTGCGCAGCGGCTCGGCGGAGGGCGAATGGCGAGATCGGCGGATTCCATCCATGCAGAACTGCTCCACCGGTTGCTCGCTCTGGCCGGCGCCGCGGGGTACCACGGCGCCGGAGCCGCGCGCCCCTGCCTGAGCGCCGTGCGGCTGATCGCGCGCTTCTGCGATGAGGACCTGGTGGGAGCAGGCGATGACCCTACCGTCTACGTCTTCTTCCCGGACTTCCATCTGGTCGAGTCCGCCACGGCCTCCCGGTATCGCTTCGGGTTCGACACCTCCGGCCAGGGGGCGGTGGTCGACCGGGCCGCGATCCTGGAGGCCCTGTGCGAGCACCTGCTGGGCTTTCGTGGCACCTTGGAGGACGACCAGGAGTTGCGCGTCGTCCACCTGGGCGACTTCGTGGATTTGTGGCGGGATCCGCCGGCCACCACCGGCATCCCCGCCAAGGTCGCCAGCATCCTGCGGGATCACCCGGTCGCCCATCGTCGCCTGGTGACGCGCCGCCCTGCGAGTGGCCGGAGTGGCGGTACGTTGAGCGCCGATTTCCTGCGCGGCAATCACGATCTCGATGCGGACCGGGCGCCGCTCTTGAGTCACGCGCGCCGCGCGTTCGCCTACGAGCGCGATGGGCGGCGTTCCCTGCTGGCGACGCATGGCGACCTGTTCGACCTGATCGAGCGGAAAATCCCCGAGGGAGTGAGGCGCTGGGCGGTGAAGTCCATCGGTCCGGAGGTCGCCGCCACCCGCTACCCGATCGACCGGACGCGAGATCAGCGTCGGGCCACCGGACGCGAAGAAGGACGGGACCGGCCGCCGCCCGACCCGCCCGCGAACGGTCCCGACGGGCGGCCGCCGTTGACCCTGCGCCAGGCGCCCACCTGGCTGCCCACCACGCTGAATATCTGGGTCACGACCGAGGCCGCGCGCGAGTACACGCAGAGCTGGAGTCACGTGCTGCTCCCGATCGCCCTTGACTGCGCCCGCGGCCTGCGGCATGGCGTCGCCGAGATCCTGCAGAAGATGGATTTGCGCGCCCCGGCCGATCGGGCGGGACTGCCGGACCTCCGCGTCCTGGTCGTCGGACACAGCCATCGTCCCTGCATCTGCGTGCATGAGGATGCCGACGATCCGCACCAGAATCTCGTTCTCGTAGACTGCGGGGCCTGGATCGAGACCTCGGAGTTTGCCGACGGCGACGTGCCGAGCTGCCATCTCGGCATCCTGTGTGGCCCCGATATCCGGCTCTACCAGCTTGACCCGGCCTGAGCGGGGAGGCGCGGCCCAGCGTGAGCAACCTGGTACACATCGATCGCCCGGCAGCTATCCCCCCGGTGGCTACCGGTAAGACCTGGTGCGGGGCGGCGGAAATCGACATCACTCCCCACGTGGGCTTGCCCATGTCGGGCTACTCCATTTCCGGGAAGTCCTCCGAGGGCGTGCACGGGCGGCTGTTCGCCCGCGCCCTGTACCTGGAGGACGCGGCCGGCCGGCGCGCGGCGATCTGCGTGCTCGACCTGATGTCCGGCTCGCGGTACCTGCTCGAGAAGACCGCGTCCCTCACCGCCGACACCGCAGGCATCTCAGTAGATCGCTTGATTCTGGCCGGCACGCACACGCACACGGCGCCCGGCGGTTTTCACGGCAGTTCCCTCTACAACGAATTCGCCGCCGCGCGCGCGGGCTTCGACGCCGAAGTCGCGGACTGGGTCGCCGAGCGGACTGCGGCAGCCATCGACGCCGCGGAGAATTCCAAGGTGGAGGCGCAGATCGCGACCTCCCAGGACCTGTGCGTCTGGGGTGAGAAGCAAAACCGGGCCCGGGGCGCATTCGCGGCGAACCCTGAGGCGGCGACCTGGAACCAGGCGGGTGCTCCGGGCGCCGCCGCGCCCGCCGGGCTGAGCGCGGAGCAGGCCGCGGTCGATCCGCGGCTCTTTGTGCTCGCGGCGTATGCGAAGGGTCCGAGCGGGCCCGGCACTCCGTTCGCCGTGCTCGCCTTGTGGGCTTGCCATGGCACCGCGCTGGGCGCCGATTTCGACCTGTATTCGCCGGATTGGTTCGGGGAGGCGGCGCGTGGCGCGGCGCGTCAGCTCGCGGGCATCGGCGCGGACTCGATCGTTCTGGTGGGCAATGCCGCCGGCGGCGATATGTCGCCGATGCGGCCGGACCTGCCGCAGGGGCCGGCCCTGGCGCGCCGCGTCGGGCAGGCCGTCGGGCGGGCGATCGCCGCCGAAGCCATGCGACTGCGCCCGTCGGCCCACGACTTCTCCGTCGATGTCCGCTACGCCGAGCCGGCCCAACCGGGGGATTCGGTCCCCGGAGTGCCGAACACTCAACTGGCGCCGGGATGGGAGTTCGGCGCGCCGACGATTGGGGGGGCACCCGACGGGAGGAGCTTCTTCTCCAGGTCCGGGCTGGTGTACGACGGCATGACGCGCGCGGGTCCACCCGCCATTGACGATCATCAGTACCCGAAGCTGCCGGCCGTGGGTGTGCTCCAGGACTTGCTCCGGTGTCTGAAGGGCCTGGACGCCGCATCCGAGGTGCGCATGCACGTGCTTCGGCTGGATGACTGCGTGCTGGTCTCCGTTCCCGGCGAACCTACTGTGACGGCCGGATGGCGGATCGAACAGGCGGTCCTTTCCTCCCTCGCCGGCGCGGGGGTCACACGGGCGTGGGTGATTGGGTATGCAGGTGACTACGGGGGATACTATACGACGCCGGAAGAGTACGACCACCAGACCTACGAAGGCGCATCCATGCTCTTCGGCCGCAACGCCGCCAATCATGTGCGTGCGCGGCTGGCGCAGCTTGCGGCGGGGAACGCGCCGCCCGCGGCGGGGCCCGGCGTGGTGACGCTGGAGGTAGGGCATGGCGTGAACCGCTTCTCAATGCCCGCGTCTTCTCCACCGGCTCAGGTGACTCCCGTGGTCAGTCGCGACGGACTCTCGGTTACCGTGTACTGGCAGATGGGCACGCGGATTCGACCCGAGATGGCGCCAGGCATACCGCGGCCAACGCCAGGGGGGCCGGCGCCGGCTCCGGTGAGTGCCTACTTCGCCCGGCTGGAGGAGAACCGCGGCGCGGGTTGGACTCCCGTGGTGGTGGGTGGACAGCCCGTGGACGATGTTTGGGGGGAAATCGTCTTGCGGCGGCGGATTGAGCGACCCGGCCGGATTCCGATCGCGGCCTGGTCGTTGGAGGCAACGCTGCCGGCACTGCCCGAGCCGGGGCGTCGCCTGCGGCTGCACGTGCTGCCGCGCGGTCGCTTTCCGGGGTTCGATACGGAAATCCGCTGACCGGCGATCTCTTTCGAAGGTGGAGGGTCCATGACGCTCAGGTACTGGATGATCTCGAATCGGAACGTCACGGCGGACAATCTCGGCCGGGACCATGCGGGCCTCACCTACTGGGTGGCCGACGTCGCGGACCGCCGGGTCGCGCTCGACGACTTGGACCAATGGCATCAAGTCAGCGCAGGTCAGTTCAGGCGCGAACTGATCGGGGTAGCCGATGGGTTTCCGTGCCACCCGGATCTCAACGATCACGAGCAGCAGCGGCATGTGACGCTCTTCGTGCATGGCTATAACAACACCTGGGGCTCGGCGGCGACCCAGTACGCGAAGGTCTGCCAAGGGCTCTTTCACGGGACGCGCGGGCTGGGCGTCTGCGTGCTCTTCACCTGGCCCTCGGACGGCATGGTGACCAACTACCTGCCGGACCGCATGGACGCGGAGCGGGCGGCGCCGGACCTGGCGGAGATCCTGAGTCGGCTGTACGACTGGGCGCTGCACAAACAGGAGGAGGGGGCACGGGATCCGCACCGCACCTGCCGCGCCAAAGTCTCCATGATCGCGCACAGCATGGGGAACTACGTCGTGCAGAAGGCCATGCCGTACGTTTGGACGCGCAAGAATCGGCCGCTCTTGGTGAGCCTGATCAATCAGCTCGTGATGGTCGCGGCCGACGTCGACAACGACCTCTTTCGCAGCGGCGAGGAGGTTGACGGTTCGGACGGCGACGCAATCGCGAATCTGACCTACCGGGTGACCTCGCTCTTCACGGGACGGGACACGGTCTTGGGCATGTCGGCGGGGCTCAAGCACTTCGGCAAGCGCCGGCTGGGCCGGAGCGGGTTGGACGCCGATGTCCCGCGGCCCGACAATGTGTGGGAGTACGACTGCTCCCGGTTGATCGGGGCCGGGCAGTCGAACGTCCACAGCGCGTACTTCGACGAGCCCAAGGTCCTGGAAGTGATGCGGAAGGTGCTGCGGGGCGTGGATCGGGGAGGGATCTGAATCCCGGGGACACGCGAGAATCCCCGGGAGGGCTCAGGTTCACATCGGGGTACCAGTCCCCGCGCGCTGGTCCCCTCCACTCCCAGCCCACTGGACTCCCCTTTGGTCGCGACGGCCGGCCGCCGTTGATCCGGCGCCGGCTACTTCCAGCAGGAGGGGCACGGCGCCCGTTTCTGCCCGTTGCAAATCCGACAGGGCAGGGGGACCGGCTTCCCGGAGCAGGCCGAGCATCGCGCCCAGCCGGACGCGCACGCCGAACATCCCCGCGAGGCGCGCCCGCTGCCGTTGCAGCCCACGCAGGTCTTGGCGCTCGTGCCCGATCGACCCGCCCCGCCACAGGCCGTGCACGGGGGCAGCCAGTCGCCGCGGCACGACGTGCAAAGCCGATTGCCGCGCACGCACTGGTCGCAATTCCGCCCCTCGGTGCCGACGCCGAGGCAGGCCGAGCAGCCCACGTACCCGACCCCCTTGCAGCTCGCGCAGTCCGCGGTCACGGCGGCCGGCTGCGCGCCGCGCACCCGTCCGAGCCCGAAGCAGGTCGCGCAGGGGCGCCGCAGCTTGCGCTCGCCGTCGCAGGCCGGACAGGTGAGCGTCTTCTGGCCGCCGCAGGCGGGACACTTGGTGCGCCCCGCCGCGCGACAGATCGCGCATACCAGGTTCGGCCCGCGGTTCACCCGCCCCGAGCAGGCGATGCACACGACCATCCCGGCCCCCTCGCACCGGGTACACGAGGTCTTCCCCTTGCCCGCGCAGGCAGCGCAATCCTCGTCGACCGTCCGCCGGCCGCGGCAGGTCGGGCACGCCTCGAGGGCGGCGCCCGCCGGCAGCGGACGGGGCGCGGCCGCTCCCGCCGGCCCCGCCGCGGACGCCGTGCTCCCCGGCCCGGCCCGCACCGCCAGCGTCAACGCGTTGATGGCTACGGCGTACACCCGGCCACCCTCGAAGCCCCACCGGTCGTCCGCGTCCCAACTGCCCCCCAAGCAGCCGTCCCCCGCACCGTGCTGGTGGCGCGTCAGCGCCGCGAGCAGCGCGGCATCCCACGCGCCGGGAGCGCGGCGGGTCAGGTGCTCCCGTTCGCGAAGCGCCAGCGTACCGTAATGCCAGTAGTAGTAGTCCTTCGCGAGCGGCGCCGGCTCCGCCGTCGGCAGGTCCGCGAGCAGAAGCTTCGCCCCCAGCTCCAGGACCGGATCCCCCGGATTGCGGTCGACCAGCATGCGACAGACCATCCCGACCGCGGCCAGACTCGGGTGGTTGACGTAGTTCTCGTTGGCGCCATTCACCACGACCTTGACGCCGGCATCCGCAAGCTGGACGTATCCGCACTTCCCGGTGCTCTTGTCGGTGATCTCCTCGATGAAGCCCCGGGCCTCCGCGATCGCGCCGCGGCCGACCTCCAGGCCGGCCTCCTCCGCCGCGCGCAGCGCCCGCACGCACCAGCCGGTGACCGACGAATCGCTCTGCGCCTCCTGCACCTGATAGCGCCACGCCCGCCCCGGCGTCTTGGCGGCGATCAGGTAGGCGATCGCTCCCTGGGCGGGGGCGCGCAGCGCGGGGGTGCGCGTGAGCCGGAACCCCTCCACCAGGGCCAGCGTGGCGAGGGCGTGATTGTAGGTCCGCTTGCCGCCGGCGTTGTCGCGGAAGCCGCCGTCCGCGAGCTGGGACTGGAGCAGGCGCCGCAGGCCGCCTTTCACCGCGGCCCCGAAACTCAACTCCTTGCCGGTGACCGGGTCGAGATACCGGTCGGAGGCCAGGTGCGTGTAGCCCGCGCCGTAGTAGGCCAGGAGCGAGAGCCCGGTCAGCCCGAGCTGGTAGTCGGGATACCCCTTGCTCTCGCAGGCCCGGCCGCCGCCCACGCAGCGGGCGCTGAACCCCACCGGCTCCCAGCTCCCGTCCGGCGCCTGGTGGCGGGCCAGCCACCGCAGCGCCGCGTTGAGGGTCGCGTCGAGCGGCTTGGGCTCCGGGGCCGTCCCGGCGTCGAGGTCCGCACCCGGGTCCGCAGCGGCGGCCGCTGCCGCTCCCGCCCCCGGCGGCGGGTTCTCTGGGGCCCCGGGGACGGGCGCGCCGCCCGCCGCGCCCCGCAGCTCGCGCTCGCGGACGGTCGCCACCAGCTCCTGCTCCGCCCGTTGGGCCATCGTCGCGGTGCCGTAGCGCACTACGCGCCGCAGGATTTCCTCCGCCTGATCCAGGGCGCCGGACTGCCGCAGGTCTTGCACGCTCCGCATGTCTTCGGTGTAGCGGGTCGCGACCTGCGCCTCGAGCGCGGCGGCGCGCTCCAGTGAACGCCGTACCGCCTCCATGCCCTTGCAGACTTCAGGAAAGGTCCGATAGAGGGCGGCCGCGGCGGACAGGCGGCCCGCGGCGACCAGCGCCGCCGCTTCGCCCTCCTGCGCCTGGGCGTGGGCCGCGGCGAAGGCCTCGAGCCGCCGCAGGAAGTTCGCCTCCTCGCCCACCGCCAGCGACTCCCAGCGGGAGCCGCGAAACCGTTTGCGGAAGGCGGCGAAGCGGCCATTCAATTCGAGCAACTGGGCGGGATCGTCGGGAGTCGCCACCACGCTGGTCTGGAGTTCCCTGAGCAGGTCCCGGGCGGCGAATTCCTCGGGATCGGCGGCGGGCGGATGCCCCGGCGCCGCGGGATTCGGCCGGGCCGGAGCGGGCGCGGGGAGGGGCGCCGGATTCTCGGCCTGCTGCCGAAAGAACCAGACCGTGCCCACGACGCCGGACAGGACCAGGCAGCCGGCGATGGCGGCGAGCTTGCCATAGAAGGAGAGCGGTGCACCGGCGGCGTGGGCGCGAGTTGGTTCCCGGCGGATCACGGCGGTGGAGCGGGTGGGCTTGCGCGCGCCGCCCGCCGGGCTCGCCGGCGCGGCCGCGGGGAGCGGGCCGGCGTGGCCGGCGGGGCGGGGCGTGTCGTGGCGGG
>JACRIP010000577.1 GCA_016220045.1 Planctomycetota bacterium | reverse complement strand
GGGAGCCGGGTGAGCGCGTCCGAGAGCGTCAGGACCCCGCGCGGCCCGTCCCGGCCCCGCTTCGTGGCCCTTCGTGCTTCTCGCTTGGTGGCCCTTCGTGTTCCCGTCGTCTTCGTGGCCCTTCGTCGCCGCTTCGTGGCCCTTACCCCGGCTTCGGGGCCCTCATGTCGGGGGTCCAGTGCAGCGCGCCATCCGCCTGCCGTTTTTCCTCGTCCATGCGCGCGAGTTCGACCACCGCCCCGAGGCCGCAGGCGATGCAGGCGCCCTCCGCGCGCTCCTTGGTCGCCGAGTCGATGAACTTGTTCGCATGGCGGTTGGCATAGACCGCGCAGACCGCGCCCGCGCGGAACCCGCGCAACGAGGCGAGCGTGAAAAGCAGGCTGGTCTCCATCTCGAAGTTCGCCACGTTCATGCGCGCCAGCTCGGATTCGAGGTGGGGGAACCGCGGCGGCCAGCCCGGCACCTTGCGCGCCTGCGCACCGTAGAAGCCCGGCGCGGTGGCCGTGATCCCGAGGTGGTGCGGCAAGTTCTGCGCGCGCGCCGAACCCAGGAGCGCCAGCACCGCTTCGTAGTGCGCGGCTGCGGGGTAGCCTTCCTGCACGAAATAGAGCGACGTGTTTTCCAGGCGCAGCGCGCCGCTCGAGATCACCAGGTGGCCGAGCTTGATCTGCTTTTGCAGGGCGCCGCAGGAGCCGACGCGCAGGAAGGTCGGGTTGGCGACGATCTGGGAGAGTTCGACGACGGCGATCTCGGTGTTGTCGCAGCCGATGCCGGTCGCCATCACGGTGGTGGGGATGCCCTGGTAGAGGCCGGTATAGGTGCGGTACTCGCGGTTGGAAGCTTCGACGTCCACGCGGTCGAAGAGCTTGGAGACGCGGGTGGCGCGCGCCGGATCGCCGACGAGGATGATGTAGGGCGCGACCTGGCGGGGTCCGAGCCCGATGTGGTACTGCTTGCCGCTGCGCGTGGTGACGATTTCGGCGGAGAGGAATCTTTCGACCATGCGGTGCCGCAGCTCCTACTTCGCGTTGGGGTCGGGGGTCCCGGGCGCGGGCCGCGCACCGGCGGCGTAGCGCAGGACGTGGACGGGCTCGAGGGTGACGAGGCCGGAAGGCACCATCTCGTCGAGGATCGGGACGAGGCGGTCGATATGCTCCTGGGTATCGACGACCTCGACGACGATGGGGAGATCGGCCGAAAGATCGAGCAGGTGCGAGGTGTGGATGATGCTGCGCGCGCCGAAGCCGGCGACTCCATGAAAGACCGTAGCGCCGGCGAAGCCTTCGCGGCGCAGCCGTTCGAGGAGCGCCGACGCGAGCGGGCGGTGCTGCCAGGTGTCGGACTCGCCGATGAAGATCCGCGCCATGACCTGGTCGCCGGTGAGTACGCGCATGACGAATCCCCTACGTCCCGAACAGCCAGCGGCCGGTGACGACGCCCAGGAAGGTCGCGGTGAGCGCGCCGGCGACGGTCGCGGCGATGTTGAGTGCGCCGAGCCGCCAGGCGCCCGCGGAGAGGTATCCCAGGGTTTCCCAACTGAACGACGAACACGTTGTGAAGCCGCCCATCACGCCGGTGGTGAGCGCGAGGCGTGCGGTGGGCGACAGCAGGTCGGAGGCGGCCCCCACCTGCATGAGAAACCCGATCAAGTAGGAGCCGATGAGGTTGACGGCGAGCGTGCCCCAGGCGAAGCCGGTTCCCCAGCGCTGATAGATCCAGGTTGCGAGCAGGTAGCGCGCGGCGGTGCCGGCGGCGCCGCCCAGGGTGATCCACGCGAGACGGGACACGGCGGCCTCCTGCTGCGCGGCGGGCGCGACCACGCCCCTCGTCGCCCGCGCCGCCGTGATCCCCGCCGGGCCGGGCAACGCGGAGCGGCCGCGCGGTTCGTGCGTTCTTCCACCTTCCGGGGCGGTCGCAAAAGGGTCGCGCCGGACCCGCCGCCCGGCACTTGGCGAGAATCGTCTGTTGTAGGGGCGGCCCTTGTGGCCGCCCCATCGTGGCCAGCCCAGCAACGGTTGTCGGCCGTGCCACCATGGGGCGGGCACAAGGCCCGCCCCTACAAGGCGGCGGGTTCTGCGAGGTCCACCGCCAACCTCGAGGCTTTTGCGCGACCGCCGCTTCCGGCGGAACGCAGGGCCGCAGAGTCGAGCTACCGGCCCGCGACGGCCGCCATCGCGCGCGCGAGCAGCGCCTCGCCGCGGCCGACCAGCTCCTCGGCGCGCGCCGTGGTCGTGGCGTCGCTGTAGACGCGCACCAGGGGCTCGGTCCCGGACTTGCGGATCAGGAGCCAGGAATTGTCCTGATACACGCGCTTGAGCCCGTCGACCGTCACGTCCTTGACGCGGCCGTCGGTCAGTTCGGTCGACCACAGGCGCCTGACCTCTTCCATCGCCGCGGCCTTGATCCGGTCGTCGCAGTGGACCATGTGCTTGACCTGGAAGAAGCGCGGGTAGGGCGCTGCGGCGGCGCTCAGGGATTTGCCGGAGCGCACGAGCAGGTCGAGCAGCTTGACCGTCGCCAGGAGCGCGTCGCACCAGAGCGCTTCGCGGCAGAAGTAATACTTGCCCGACTCCTCGTAGGCGTAGGCGGCGCCGGCGGCCTTGACCGCCTCGACGATCGAGGGCTGGCCGGGGGCGCAGTCGACGATGCGCGCGCCGTGCCGGGCGCAGACGAGCTCGATCAGGCCGGAGGACTTGATCGGGAAGGAGCAGACGCGGGGCGCGGGAACGCGCGGGAGGAGGTCGTCGGCGAAGAGCGCGCCGACCAGGTCCTCGGAGAGGATGGCGCCGGTCTCGTCGATGAAGAGGATGCGGTCGGCGTCGACGTCGGTCCCGAGTCCGAGGTCGCAGCGGTGGGCGAGGGTGGCGGCCGCGGCCGGTCCGAGCGTGGCGGCGCGCGGCTCGGAGGGGCGGCCGAACTCGGGCGAGCGGGCGCCGTTGATCTCGAAGACCTCGCAGCCGAGGCGGCGCAGGAGGTCCTGGATCGGGCCGGCCGCCGTCCCGTTGACCGGGTCGACGAGCACGCGGAAGCGGCGCGCGCGGATGCGTTCGACGTCGCCGGCCGCCATCAGGGCGTCCATGTAGGTCTCGATCACGCCGTCGGCCGCGCGTGCGGTGCCGATCCGGTCCTTGACCGGGGGCGGGGCCGGGCGTTCGCCGCGCAGGGCGCGTTCGTAGGCGGCCTCGAGGCGGGCGGCGACGGCGTCGGGCACGTAGGCGCCGTCGGGCATCATGGCGATGTAGCCGATGCGATCGGGCGGGGTGTGGGAGCCGGTGATGAGGACCCCGCCGGCGAGGCGGCGGCGGGTGAGGTAGGTGGCGAAGCCGCCGGTGGTGATCACGCCGGCGTCGAGGACGTTCATGCCGGCGGAGAGCAGGCCTGCGGTGGAAGCCGTAGCGAGCATTTCGGCGCCCCAGCGGGTATCGCGGCCGACCAGCATGGCGCCGCCGCGGGCGCCGATTTCGTCCGCGAAGACGGCGGACATGACGAGGGCGAGCTGGGGGGTGATCTCGAGGTTGGTGAGGCCGCGGATGCCCGCGGTGCCGAACATGCGATTGGCCACGACGAACTCCGCCGGGAACGGGCCTACATGGACAACTTGAAGTGGAGGGGCCAGCCGAAGAGGAGGGGTCCGGCGAGGCAGGCGGAGAAGAGGAGGACGACGGCGTAGGCGCAGAGGGCGCCGAAGCGGGCGGGCGCGCTGGTGAGGCCTTCGACGGCGACCTCGACCTGACGGAGATCGGCGGCGTCGGCGAGCCGGACGCCGCGTTCGTAGATCGACCCGTTGGCGCGGCCGCGCGGGGAGCGTTCCTCGTCGATCGCGTAGCCGGGGAGGTGGACGCGGATGCGGCCGCGGCGTTCGCCGGCGAGGGCCTTGAGGGCGGCGGGGTCGGCGGGGCGGCCGTCGAGGATGCGGCGGAGGAGGGGGCCGGGGTCGAAGCGTTCGACGAAGCGCATGCGGCCGCCTTCGAGGGCGGCGGAGAGGCTGAGGCCGGGGAGGAGGGCGGCGCCGGGGGCGCCGATACCGGGTGTTTCCCCGAGGCGCGCGAGGTCGGCGGGGCTGTTGAAGTGGAGGAGCAGGTCCATGCGGCGTTCGTGGCCGACGGTGGCGGCGTCGGCGTGGCCGAGGTGGAGGCCGGCGGCGGAGACGGCGGCGGCGACCCAGGCGGGGTCGAACCAGGCGGCGGCGGGGGTGGCGAAGGGGGGCGCGTTTTCGCCGAGGGAGAGCTGGGAGAGGGCGTTTTCGTGGACGGCGTAGCGCAGGCGCATCCAGCCGCTGCCGGCGGGGGTGACGAGGATATCCTGTTCGATGTCGATGCAGCCGGCGAGGCCGGACGCCGCGAGCGCGAGGGCGGCGAGGGCGAGGCGGCGGAGCGCGCGCAAGGAGTGCTGCGAGGGGCGCATGGCGGTGGGCGAGCCTCCAGAGGCGGAGCGGGGACGCGGGGGAAGGGGTCACGAGGGCGCTGTCAGAGTATGCCAGGAAGGGCGGGGATGGTCCAGGGATTTGGGGGGCGGGGCGGATTGTAGAATGGAGATTGAAGAATGCAGATTGAAGAATGCAGATTGCCGAATGTCGATTGTCGATTGTCGATTGAACGGGTGGGGCGTATGTAGTCCCGGGCTTCAGCCCGGGTTTCTTGCCGGGCTTCAGCCCGGCCGGGTGCGGCACCCGGGAAACGCGTTCGCCTGGAGGGCGCGTCGAACCGGTGGGGGGCGGGCGTCGCCGCGCCAAGGAAGGACTTTGCCCCTCGGCCGGCGCGATACTCCGGGGACCAGGAGTAGAGTCAACACCCTGTCCACGCTCAAGGTTCGAGTCGGGCCGCAGGACCACGGCCGGGCGATGTCCCTGGAGGAGTTCGCCGAGGCCGAGGCCGTCGCCGGCCGTCTGTACGAGCTTGCGGAGGGTGTGATTGTCGCAGTAGAGGTGTCCGGCCTCACGCACGGAAAGGTACTGCACGCGCTCGAACTTCAACTTGCCGCATGGGAGCTGGCGCATCCGGGCTGCGTGAAGTACCGGGCCTCGGGGGATCGCTGCCGGATCGATCTCCCCGGGTTTCAATCGGAGCGGCGCCCGGACCTTGCGCTCTACCTGACTTCCGCCGCAGATCCGGTGAATCCCTGGGAGCACTGGATTCCGGGCATCGTGGTCGAGGTGGTGTCGAAGAGGATCGGAGGCTGGGTCAAGCATGTCGCCGCCACCCGCGCTGTTTGAGCGCCTCACCTCCTGGGAAAACCTGATCCGCGCCGTGCGCCCCGCCCGCCGCGGCAAGCGCGACCGCGTCGGCCTCAGCGCGCGACGAGGCACGAGATCGCTTGTCCTGGAGGGGCCCTCCCTTGTGGCCGCCCCATCGCGGCCAACCAAGCTACAATTCCCGGCCATGCCACCGTGGGGCGGGACCAGGCCCCGCCCCTGCAAGATCGCGGGTTCTGCGAGGTCGCCCGCCCATGCCGGAGCATATGCGACGGCTTCTTCAGGCGGAGTCGCCCGCGGCGTACCACCCGCAAGGGCCCTTCGTCCCGCCTGAAGAGGGTGTCGTGAAAGGCGGCGATCCGTGGCCCTTCGGTGCAGGCCGGAAGGCCTGCACCACAATTGCCGGAAACCTCTTCAACGATCCCAAGAGCGCTCGGAACCCTTGTGGCGCAGGCCTTCCGGCCTGCGCCGCGCGGTCAGCGAGGCCGGAGTCCCCTGGTCTGCGACCGATCCCCGGATCGAAGTGCCCTCGCCCGAATCGACCTTTTGCGACAGCCTCTGAAGGCGGAACTACGAACGCACCTGTGCTCCGAGCAACGCTCCTTGGCCGCGTCGGGGCGCTTGCCCCAGCGCGAGTACCGTTGTCGTGCGAGCGGTCGTGCCCGGACCCGTGGCGCACGAACCGGCACCCCTGCCGACGCAGGTGGCGCCCCATGTCCGTGCGCTTCATCGGAAAAGCCGCAGCTCCTCGGGATGGGCGCGACTCACCTCGCGCAGGACCCGGATCAGGTTGCGCTTCACCGCCTCCCGCGTCCTCCCCTGCGAGATGATCCCAGGGTATTCGCGTAGCTGACCCACGTGGAGTCCAGATGGGTCCCGGCGCACGTCGAAGGTGACGCGGATGGGCGTGGTGACGAGGACGGTTTCGGCCATGTCGTGGGGCCGCGATGACGCGTCGCTGAAGCGGAAGCGAGAACGTTCCGCCGCGAAACGCGGTCTCGCCCGCCCGGCGCCGCCCTATGCGCCGCCCGCGGGCCGGGCCGCTCCGGCGACCGCGTCGGCCCATGCGTGCAGCTCCGGGGCGAGGGGCGGGGTCGGGGGCTTGCCGTAGTCGAGGACCGTGTCGTAGGCGCCGCGGTCGTAGACCAGCCGCAGGGCGTGCGCGAGATCGAGCAGCACCGGCGCGTCGTCCGGCAAGAGCGGGATCGGCACCGCCGGAATCGCATCCTGCAGGCGCCAGGTCGCGGCCCAGGCGCGCACGCGCTCCCACCCCCGATGGACCAGCACCCGATAGTCGAGGGCGGGAATCCCGAGCGCCGGCGGCAGCCGCCGGCCCTCCCGCAGCAGGTCGATTTCGACGAGATTCGTTCGCGTCTCGAGGACCTGGTTGCGCTTCCGGGCGTACTCGCTCATCCCTAGGCCTTCGGTGCTCTTGTTCGTGGGCGAGAGAATCTCGATGACCGTGACGATCTTGCGATCAGGTAAATGCCGGATTACGAGGTACTTCTCGACGGTCGGGACTTCGCAATACTCCGGGACTTCGACGTAACCGGGCGCCAGGGTTGCGGCGAGCGGCGAGCCCGAGGCCCGTCCGGCGGTGGAGATCGTCAGGCCCGGTCGGAGGGCGCGGGGCGGCAGCTCCTCGTGCTCCACGTAGACGCGTTCCTCGATGTCCACCCAGAAGCGTGGACGCAGTGGTGGCGAGAGCAACTCGCGCACGACGGCGATCAACCCCGCATGCACGCCCGGCCAGAAACCGGGGTGCTCGAGGTAGGGGTCCATTCCTGGGAACGGAGAGGGCATGGCCAGCTCCTTGCCGCGCTGAATGAATCCAGGTGGGGCGACGTTCGGGGCGCACGCCTCTGACTTCGGACCCTCGTTCCCCTGCCCCGGCAACACCCCTCAGAGTACGTCCGCCAACGGCAAAATGGAAGCGGGAACTCCGCTTGCCCGGGAACCGCCCGCGCACCGCATTTCGCCGCCGCGCAGATTTTCTCCGGAAATTCTCCCGCCCGCCCCCGCTCGCGACATACCCCTGTAGCCGACCGCATTGTGCGGCGGCCCTCCGGAGTTCTTCCCGACGAAAGGGGTTCGACCATGGTGCGCAAGGTGTGTTGGACAGCGGGCGTCGTGGCGCTCTTGAGCGCGGTCTTCGGCTGGTCCGCGCTCTCTTCCTGGGCCGGGTGGGCGCGCGCCGAGGCCGCCGGCCGCATCGAGGAGGCCATCCCCATCGAGGTCCAGCTCGGTCGTCTCGACCAGGACGTCGTCGCCACCGAGGGCGCCATCCGCGAAGGCGTCAAACGCGTCGCGACCAGCGCCTTCGAGCGCGACGAGGCGGCCCAGCGCCGCGACCAGACCCGCGAACGCCGCGGCGGCCTGCTCGCCGATGTCGCCGCCCTCAATGCCGACCTCAAGAAGTGCCCGAAGCACCCGAAGTTCACCTACGCGGGCAAGGAGTACACCCGCGCCGCGGTCGAGAGCGACCTGCGCTCCAAGATCGAGAAGGTGAAGGTCCTGGAGGCGCACCTCGCCTCCCAGGAACGCATCGTCAAGATCCGCGAGGCGGCGGTGGCGAGCGAGGAGCGCGACCTGATCGCGATCGGCGAGCGCCGCTCCAAGCTGGAAATCGACGCCGAAACCCTGCGCGCGCAGCACCAGGAACTGCTCGCGCTCGACACGGCAGGCAAGGCCGGCATGGACACCAGCCGGCTGGCCGAGGCCGAGAAGCTCGCGCTCTCGATCAAGCGCAAGCTCGCGATCGGACGCAAGATGCTGGAGACCGGCCAGTTGGTCGACGAAGGCGGCATCCACCCGGTGCAGATCCCCGACCGCAGCGTGACCGAAATGGCCGACGAGGTCCTGGGCCAGACCTGGTAGACGCCGGAGAGGAGGGGACCCCCGCGGGGGCGGGGGCGCGCCGGAGGGCGGCCCGCGCCCCCGGGCGCGTTGTTCGCGAACGTGCGGCGGACCGGACCGTCCCCCGCGGATGCCGTCCGACCGGCGTGGGACCACGCCGCGGGGGATGCGGGTGCGCACCCGCCCTGCACCCCTCCACGTAGGGGCTCGTCGCGCCGCGCCCCTACGGCCGATGGGCGGGCAAGGGGATGCCTCCCGCGGGGAATGCGGCCAGGAGCGCAACACCGGGAGCGGCAAGCCTCCACGCTCACCTCGGGAACGCCGCGAACACGCGCAGAGACGCCGCGCGACGCACCCCGGGGGCCGCCGGAATACCGGACCGACATTCACCCCAGGCGTGGACTTCCGCCCCCGGACGCCATTCTCGTTTTGCGTGGCACGCGACACTATGGGTCTCGGGCATGAGCCCGAGGTGTTCAGCGGCGGCCGATGACCGTTCCGCACACCGAGCAGCTATGGCGCCAGTCGGGCATCGGCCAGTGGCAGTGCGGGCAAGTGCGGTGCGCGTACTTCAGGTCTTCGAGCGCGCGGTCAATGCCCGATTCACGCGCCCATTGCGCGCGCGCCGCTTCCTGCGCCGGGGTCAGGGGAACAGGGTTGCTGGGGATGCCCACGACCAACTCGCCCGGCTCCCTGCCGTCCGCCAGCTCCCGCGCCACGCAGCGTCCCGCCTGCGCATGCCCGATGGTTTCTTCGTCCGTGCGGCAGAGATAAACGTGCTGGTTGCACGCGCGGCAATGGCGCACAGCGTCATGCTCGGTCGCGTCCAGGTTCTGCCACTTCAGCGGGCACTTGAACTTGAAGCGGAAGGCACAGTTGCGGATCGTGCGGTCGGATCCTGCGCTCGGCGGCATGGCGGAGTGCCCATTCAACGAGATCCGGCGGGGGATGCGGGCCGGCTCGTGGCTGGTGGGTCCGCTTCGCCACGCTCGGCGGTCATCGTACGGATTTCCCGGCCGTGCCGCAAGGGTCGGCGGGGCGGGCGAGCGCGACGCTTAGCGCGGGCCGTGGGCCTGAACGGCGGAGGCGGCGGGCGCCTGCAGACGAGGATCAAGGGGCATGCGGACAGGCCGCCCCTCACTGCGCGCGCGGGCTTCCGCAAACCAGTCGAGCAGTTCCACCTGGAAGGGAGTGATCGAGAGCCGCTCCAGCCACTCGCCGGTGCGGACATCGAGGAGCGCCACGCGCTGGGCATGACCGGCTTCGGCCTGGGCGACCAGCAGGCAGCGATCCTCGACCAGGGCCCAGCGCACCCGATCGCAGGCGAGAAACCTGCGCAGTCCGGCGAGTGCCTCGCCCGGGAGCGGCACCTCGACGTCGTCTCGCAACGGGGGATGCTCGCCCCACACGCCCAACGATGCCCATCGGTCCGACGCCCGCACCCGGGTGTACGCCTCCTCGGCGCTCGGGTAGGGCCCGTCATAGGCCCCGGGCATCGGTCCGAAGGTCTCGATCAGCGCGGTGAGCACGGCGTTGTTTGGCGTCTGAGTGAACCACTCATTGCAGCTCGACCTTCAGCCCCAACGATCCCAGTGGCACCGATACTGGCGGTCGAGATCGCTCGGACCGTCCATCATTCCCGGGCCCATCAAAGCCCCGGTCCCGCTGCAGTAGCCGATCGCACCGCCGAGACCGGAGAGGAGCGGCACCACGACAAAGGGATTGAAGCACAGCAGCGCGCGCAGGGGACCCCGGTTGCGGTGGCGCGCGGCGAGCGCGACCACCAAAATCAAGCCCGCGACCACCCCATTGCCGAAGAAGAGCAGCCAGGTGGCAATCATCCCGAGCGACGATGTGCCGGGCTCGGCGCGGGGGGTGGGTGGGTTCATGGCGGGGAGCTCCTCGCGGGGCGGAAGGGCCGGAGACGCGGACGCGGAGGCGGGCCACGAACCGTACTATCCGCCGGCCCGGGCGCAGTTCGTCAAGATCTGCGGCGGCGGCCGCGAAATCGGATGCCTGCGCCACCCTGCCCACGGACCGCGAGCGCCGTCGCCTGCTGTCGATGCCGCCCCTTTCCCCCGCGCCCCCCTCACACCGCTCAGTACTTCCCCGGAGTCGCCGGCCCGCCCTTCGCCCCGCTCACGATCTTCACGCTCGCGCTCGCGCCGATCCGCGTCGCCCCCGCCTGCACCATCGCCAGCGCCCCCGCAAAATCCCGTACCCCACCCGACGCCTTCACCCCCATCTCCGGCCCCACCACCGCCCGCATCAGCGCAATGTCCTCCACCGTCGCCCCGCTCGGCCCATACCCCGTCGACGTCTTCACAAAGTCCGCTCCCACCTCCTTCGACAGGGTGCAGGCGATGATCTTCTCCTCCCGCGAAAGATACGTGGTCTCCAGGATCACCTTGACTACGGTATTATACGTAGCCGACTTGACCACCCCCCGAATGTCGTTGCGCACGAAATCGATGTCGCCCGACTTCAGCGCGCCCACGTTGATCACCATGTCGATTTCGCCGGCCCCCAGGTCCTGGCAGCGCTCCGCCTCGAAGGCCTTGACTTCGGAGAGCGTCGCACCGAAGGGGAAGCCGATCACCGTGCAGACCTTGACCCGGCTCCGCGCAAGCAGACGCGCGCAGTAGCCGACCCAGGTGGGCTCGACGCAGACGGAGGCGAAGCCGTGACGCTCGGCCTCTTCGCACAGCACGTTGAGCTCGCGCCGGACGGCGTCGGGCTTGAGGAGGGTGTGATCGATCAGGGGGGCGAGTGCGGCGGGAACGGGCGGGGCGCCCGGGACCATGCCGACCCGGGCCGCCCCGGCCTGCATGACCCGGTCCACCAGATCGGGGCACCGGATCATGCAGGCACCGGGGAGGGGGCATTCGTGGCAGAGCCCCTGGATCGGGGCCTTGGCGACAGCGGGTGCGGTCATCCAGTCTCCTTTTCGGCCCGGCGGAGCAACCGCGGCGCTACCTGGTCTGCGCCGCCTCGATGATCGACAGCTCTTCGTTGATCGCCTGCAGCTCCGGCGAAATCGTCTTCTTCGCCGCGGCCGGGGCGATCGCCTTCTCGACCTGCTTCATCGCCACCGGCGGCGGCATCGGCGCGGGCACCGGCGCCGGCGTCGCCATCGGGGTCGGCTTCCAGGCGGGCTTCGGCTGCGGCGGCGGCATCGCCGGAGTCGCCACCGGCGCCTCGGCCTGCGCCGCAGACTTCTCCGCCAGCACCGGCAGCATCTTTTCCAGCGTGTCCAGGTTCAGGTAGATCGAGCGACCCAGCCGCGTCAGGACCTGCTCTTCCCTGGCGTTGATCGCCAGACCCTCCTGGTCCAGCTCGGCGATCTCCACCTCGATGTCCGCGCGCTGCTTGCGATTCGTGCGCAGCTCCTCGATCAACTGGCCCTCCATCAGCGCCATTTCCGTCAGCGCGGCTTCCGCGGCCAGGCCGTCCGGGTCCGGCGCCAGCACCGGCGGCGGCACGGTCGCGGTCTTGAAGGGATTTTGGTCCTGCGCGGCCTTCGCCAGCGCCAGCGCCTCGGCCTCCGCCTGCCGCGCGCGATCCAGCTTCCCGGCGGCGGCGGCCTTCTTCATCGCCAGCGCGCCGATGCGCGCCAGAATCTGCTGCTCACCCGAGTCCAGCATCTTCTTGTGCTCGGCGATCAACGCGTACTCGGCCTGCAGCTTCGTGCGCTCTTCCTTCACGGACGACATCTCGGAAAGGATGCGCTCGCTCTCCTCGTCGATGAGCGGAGCGGCGACCTGCGCCTCGATCGGCGCACCGGAGCGCGCCGCCTGGATCTCGCGCTCCAGCTTGGCCACGCGCTCGCGCATCGCCAGGATCTCGGCGCGCGTCGCGTCGCTCGGCGTGGTCGCCGTGCCGACCCGCCCGGCGCTCATCTGACACCCCATCATCCCCAGGCCGGTCACGCTCGCCAGAAGACCCACCACCAGACGCTTCGCCGTCAACATGGACGACCTCCCGCTGTCAAAAGCGACCAGACAACCACTGCCTGACGGGGGGCGTCCGGCGACGAACCGACCGCGTCCGCGACGCGACACGTCGCGCCGCGACGGGCTGCGTCGCGGCACGGTACGAGCCACGCCACCGGCTTTCCCTCAGGCTCCGATGAACTCCCCCCCCCGCGGCGAATCCGCCGTGGAAAGGAGCGTCCTGGAGAGTTATCGGCCCTTGGGGTGCCGGAGGTTTACTCGGAAAGCAGCAAATCGCACGAATCCCGCGCGCATCGATCAGGCCTTGCCCTTACGCAGCTCGGCCTCGGCGACCGCGAAATTGTCGACCACGCCGACGACCACGGCCTGAAGCGGTAACTTGCTGTCGTTCAAGAGGATACGCGCGCAGCCGCCCTCGCGGTTGACGAGCACCAGGTCCCCCTCGCCGGCGTCCGCGACGTCCAGCGCCAGGAAGGAAGCGCCCAGCAGCTCGCGTTTCAGGTTCACCGGGTGGACGATCAGAATGCGGTTGTGCGCCAGGTGCTCGTTTTTCTGGGTCGCGACCACCGTTCCGGTCACTTTGCACAGGATCACCGCTCGACTCCGTTCACGTAGTCGGCGATGCCGACGATGGCGGCGTCGCACGGGGTCAGGTGATCGAGGTCGCCCTTGAGCGCCAGCACGGCTTCGCGCGCGGTGACATAGAAAACGGTCTCGCCGACGCCCGCGCCGCCGGTGTCGGCGGCGACCAGCGGGCGGCCGATCGGCTTGAGCTCGCCGGTGAGCGGCTGGAGCAGGAGCAGCGTGACGCCGACGAAGCCCTCTTCTTTTTTGGTTGTCCAGAGGTTGCCGATGACGCGGGCGAGGTTCACGGGGTCCTCCGCTGGGCCGGGGCCTGGACATCGGCGGTAGGCCGCAGGTGGCGGGCTTCGATCTCGCGGATCTTGTCGATGCGGCGCTGGTGGCGGCCGCCGGCGAAGGGGTGGGCGAGCCAGGCGCGCACGAGGTCGCGGGCCTCGGCGGGCTGAAGGAAGCGGGCGCCGAGGCTGAGGACGTTGGCGTCGTTGTGTTCGCGGCTGTTCTGGATTTCGGCGAGGGAGCGGCAGTTGGCGGCGCGCACGCCGGGGACCTTGTTGGCGGCGATGGCGGAGCCGATGCCGGCGGCGTCGATGACGATGCCGCGGTCGCAGCGGCCGTCGGCGACGGCGCGGCCGACGGCGTAGGCGAAGTCCGGATAATCGACGGCGTCGGTGGTGAAGGTGCCGAGGTCGGCGACGTGGTGGCCGAGGGACTCCAGGAAACCCTTGAGGTCGGTCTTGAGCGGGTAGCCGCCGTGATCGGCGCCGAGGGCGACGTGGCAGGGCGGGTCGCAGCCGGGCTGGCCGGGTCCGCCCGCGATCTCGCCGCGCTCGGCGGGGTAGAGCACGTGGTGCACGGCGACGCGGTAGAGGCGGACGGCGTCCTGGGCGGCGGGGGTGAGCAGGGCGTCGGCGGGCACGTCGAGCGGGCGGCCGCGATCGTGCGCGGCGCGGACGTCGGCTTCGGTGATGAGGGCGCGCGCGCGGGCGCCCGCCGCGGCGGCATCGTCCTGCCCGGCGCGGCGGTACGGGGCCGTCGGGTCCGACATGGGGGGGCCCTGTCGATGGGGGTTTGGTGGCGCGTGGGGGTCGTGAGCCGCGGTACCGGGTTTGGGGGTTTAGCGGTTTAGGGGTTTGGCGGTGCTCCGGGTCTCACTGTACGGCCGGATCTCGAACACCCGCCCCTGCCCCGAAAAACCCAAACGGCTAAACCGCCAAACTCCGCGCCGAGCGCGCTCGCGCGGTCATGACTCTTTTAGCGTGGCGAGCCGTTCCTCGATCTGGCGGCGGCGGTCCTCGAAGTCCTTGGTGATGCGCTCCTCGGGGGTGACATCGAGGCGGTCGACGATCGCCATGATGACGGCATCGACGGGGCGGTCCTTGGTGACGCGGGTCTGGCGGGCGGAGGAGCCGGAGGCGACGAGAACGAGCTCGCCGAGCCCGGCGCCGACGGAATCGGCGGCGATGACGAAGCTGTCGAGGCCCTTGCCCGTGAGGTCGGTCTGCTGGACGATCTCGAGCTTGAGCCCTTCGAGCTTCTCGTCCTTGCGGGTGGCCCAGACGGTGCCGACGACGCGGCCGAGGAGCATGCGTACCTCCGCGGAAGCGCCGACGGACGGAGCCGCCGGCGGGAGGGGAACCCAGGAAAGGGCGGCATTCTAGCAGGGGGTCGCGGCGAGCGACAAGCATTATCCGGGTGCATGTCCGGTATTGCCGACGCGCTTGTCCCCTCGATCGCCGCCCCCGTGACGCGGACTACTGGGCCGCCGCAGCGGGCGTACCTGGGCGGCAGCATGGCCTCCGTCATCCTCGTATCTCGTACTCGTACTCGTACTCGAACGCCCTGGGCATTCGAGTGCGAGTACGAGATACGAGGACGACGGAGGCCGAGCTTTCGCTGCGTGCGGCCGGTACGGTCGAGCGGCAAGAACGGACAGGCACCTGCATTTTCCCCGTTGACTGGGGGGTGGGCGCGGCCTTTGATGCGCCGCGGCGCGCGGAACCGCGTCGATTCTCGGGAAACTACCGGAGGTATG
>JACRIP010000566.1 GCA_016220045.1 Planctomycetota bacterium | reverse complement strand
TCTCCGTCCCCGGCCGCTACCTCGTCCTCACGCCGCGCGTGGCCCGCGTGGCCGTGTCAAAAAAAATCGAGGACCCGGGCGACCGCGATGAGCTGCGCCGGCTGATCGCCGAGCTCGACCCGCCCGACGGGCTCGGCTTCATCATCCGCACCGCCGGCAGCGACCGCTCGCATCGCGACCTGCGCGCCGACCTCGACGTCCTGCTCGAAACCTGGGAGGGCATTTCGGCCCGCGCGCGCGCCGCCCGTCCCCCCGCCCTCGTCTTCCAGGAGTCGAATCTCGCCCTGCGCGCCATCCGCGACATCTACACGCCCGACATCGAGGAGGTCTGGGTCGACTGCGCTCCGGTCTACGACGCCACCCTCGAGTTCTTCCGGCTCTCGATGCCGCGCGCCGCCGGCCGCGTCCGCCTCTATCGCGAGCCCACGCCGATCTTCCACCGCTTCGCCGTGGAGCACCAGATCGAGACCATCTTCCATCGGCGGGTCGATCTTCCGAACGGCGGCTACGTCGTCATCGATTCGACCGAAGCCCTGGTTGCGATCGACGTCAATTCCGGGCGCTTCACCCGGGGTTCACCCGAGGAGATGGCCTTCTCGACCAACATGGAGGCGGCGCGGGAGATCATCCGCCAGCTCCGGCTGCGCGACCTGGGCGGCCAGATCGTGCTCGACTTCATCGACATGAAGGAGGCGCGCCATCGCCAGGAGCTGGAGAACCGCCTGCGCGCGGAACTGCGCAAGGATCGCGCGAAGAGCACGCTCTTGCGCATGAGCCGGCTCGGGCTGCTGGAAATGGCGCGCGAGAAGCTCGGCAGCGGCGTCAAGCTGCTGGCCTACGAGAGCTGTCCGCACTGCAAGGGCACCGGTCTGGTCAAGACGGTGGAGAGCATGTCGCTGCAGGTGCTGCGTCAGCTCCGTCTCCATCTGGCATCCTCGGGGGTCTCGACGGTGGACGCACGGGTGCATCCCGAGGTGGCGACCTATCTGGCGAACGGCAAGCGTCGCGAGCTCAACGACCTGGAAGACCGCTTCAACGTCTGGATCACGGTGCGCGCGGTGCCGGAGTTGCGGCTGGAGGATGCGGAGATTGCCTCCTACGACGCCCAGAAGCAGCGGATCAAGTGACGGCGCGCGGGGCCGGTTGAGCGAGCGGCCGGTGCCGGGCGATGCGGACGCCGCCGGCCGGTTCCGCGTCGATTGAAGAATGTAGATTGAAGATTGATCCGCGGGGTCGGGGGCGGGCGCGGCGCGTCGGCGCGTCGGCTGCGGCAGCGGGCGGTTCCGCCGGGGGAACTGCGGAAACCCTCTCCACCCGGCAGCGAGCGTCGCGCTCAGACTGTCGAGTGGCCGGTCAGACAGCGCCAGGTTCTCCGATGCGTTCGCAGGTCCGCCTGCGGAGGCGGTCGCAAAAGGTCGATGCGAGCGGGAGCGCCTTGTTCCGGGGATCGGGCCGGCCCCGCGAGACTCCGGCCTCGGTGACCTCGCGGCGCAGGCCGGAAGGCCTGCGCCACAAGGGCTTCGAGCGTTTCGGTGATCGTCCGAGAGGTCTGCCGCAGTTGTGGTGCAGGCGTCCTCGCCTGCACGCGCAGGGTCAGCAGCTCCGGCATTTGCCTGAATCCCGACGAGGTTGCCCCGTGCCCACCCGTCCCGCCGCAGCACCGTCCACCTCCCCCGCCGCAGCGTCAGCTCCCGCTCCCGCCTCGTCCCCCTCCCCCGCCGCAGCATCCTCCCTGGCCGCCTCACCGTCCCCCTCCCCCGCCGCAGCGGGGGAGGGTCGGGGAGAGGGTAGGTCCTCACCACCCTCGCCCCTCGCCTCCCCCTCCTCCCCCTCCCCCTCCCCCTCCGCCCCCTCCCCCTCCGCCCCCTCGCCCCTCGCCTCCCCCTCCGCCCCCTCCGCCCCCTCGCCCCTCGCTTCCCTCTCCGCCTCCGCCCCCGACCTGGAATCGTTGCGCCGGCGCACGCTCCTCGCCTCCCTCAAGGACGGCCTCGGCTATTCGGTGATGCAAGGCACGGGCGAGCGCTTCGTCCAGCCCTTCGCCACCTGGCTCGGCGCCTCGGAAGCGACCTGGGGGGTGCTCACGGCCGCCTCGGCGCTGGCCGCCGGGCTCTTCCAGGTCCTTGGCGCCAACGTGGTGGACCGCACCCGCCGGCGCAACCTCTGGTTCGTGGGCGGCGGCGTGGTGCAGGCTCTTTCCTGGGGGCTGGTGCTGGCGGCGCTCGCGCTGCGCGGGACCGCCGGGGTCGCCTGCCTGATCGCCTCCCAGATCCTCTATCTCGGCGCGGTCAATTTCACCATCCCCGCCTGGGGCAGCGTGATGGGCGATGTCGTGCCCGCGGACCGGCGCGGCCGCTACTTCGGCGTGCGCAACGGACTCTGCTGGCTCGCCCAGCTCCTCTCCTTCACCCTCGCGGCCGTGCTGCTCGACCAACTGCGCCTGACCGCGCACGAACCCCAGGGGTTCGCCCTGCTCTTCGCGGTCGCGTTGCTCTCGCGCTTCGTCTCCGTATACTACCTGACGCAGATGCACGAGCCCGCCTATGCGGCCCAGGCGACCGACCATTTCACGCTGTTCGACTTCCTGCGGCGCGCGCCGCGCGCCAATTTCGCCCGCTTCGCCCTCTTCGTCATGGTCTTCAGCGCGGGGGTCGGAATCGCCGGGCCGTTCTTCGGCTACTTCGTGCTCCGGGACTTGCATTGGTCCTACACGGAATACATGATCTGGCTGAATCTCCAGATGGTGGCGCTGGCGGCGGCGATGCCGCTCTGGGGCTGGGTCGCCGACCGCTGGGGGAACAAGCTGGTGCTGAGCCTCTGCAGCGTCGGCATCGGGCTGATCCCGTTCGGCTGGCTGGCCTCGACCGGGCGCGGGTGGCTCTTCGGCCTCAACGTCTACGACGGCATGGTGTGGGGCGGCTGGGTGCTCGCGAGCGGGAATTACCTCTTCGATGCGGTCACGCCGGCGAAGCGCGCGCGCTGCACGGCGTACTGCAATCTGCTGGCGAATCTCGGCGTGCTGGCCGGCTCGCTGCTCGGCGGCTGGCTGGAGGATCGGCTGGCGGCGCGCCCCGCGCTCTTCGGCGTTCCCGTGGCGGTGCCCTTCATGGCGCTGCTGGTGCTCTCCGCGGTCGGGCGGCTCGGCGCCTGCCTCATCGGGCTGCCGTGCTTTCGCGAATTGCGCGTGGGGGGTGTGGTTTCCGCTGCGTCGATGCTGGCGACCGCGTCGGTGGTCGCCGGCTCCGCGGCGCAGTCGATTCCGCCCGCCGCGCCGGACGCCGGCGCCGGGGGCGACCAGGTGGCGTGAACACGCCGGCGCGGTCGTCTGCCTCCGGCCGGGCCACCCCGGGGTGGACACCGGGGGCCGCCCCTCACGGAAGCCGAGGCTGGGCGTTGGGGCGGACCCCCGTGTCCGCCCCGCCCGCTGGCCGAGTCCGCCCAGCCGGCAGATTTT
>JACRIP010000567.1 GCA_016220045.1 Planctomycetota bacterium | reverse complement strand
GCCGAGGCGGGCACCGGGGCGGGTGGCGCGGGCGCGAGCCCGGCCGGAGACGGCAGCGGACGCGGCGCGGGCGCGGCGGGCGCGGGCGCGGGCCCCGACGCCGGACCGGGCTCAGGTCCCGGCGGAGCTCCGGCCGGCGGCGACCATCCGACACCGGTCGCCGCCGCCCCGATCCCGAAGAACGGGGACACGGCGAAAACCTGGGCACCACCGGCGCCGGCGGCATACGGCGACCGCGCCGGAGCGGACGGCGCCTCCCCCATGCGTACCCCCGCCGCGCCGGGCGCCGCCGGGGCCCCGAGGGGCGCGGACAGCGGGGGAATCCCCGCGATCGAGCCGGCCACAGGGGCCGTCGCTTCCGCCGCCGCCGCCGCGGGGGCGGCCGGCACTCCGGGAAAGGCCGCAGGTCGCGGCGGCGGGGGCAGCGGCCCCATCTCGCCGGAGCCCGCCAGCAGCGTGACCGGCGCCCCCGGTGCCGGACCCGGCGCGCCCGCCGGACGGCCCGCCGAGGCCGCGCCCAGGCCGGGCTCCAGACCCGGAGCGACCGCGGGACGGGTCTTGGCCGCCATGCCGCGCACCCGCCGCTCCAGGTCGAGCAGCGTGCGCAACTGCTTGATCGAGATGTAGCCCTTGCTGACCGCGATTTCGCCCAGCTTGCGCTTGATGGGCAGCTTGCGCTGGGTCTCGAGGCAATCATTGAGCTGCTTCTGCGTCAGCATGTGATTGCCGACGGCAAGCCGCCCAAAGATGTTGTTATCCTCGCTATCCATCCGCGCAGTCCTTCGGACGGTTCGCCCGCGACGATCGGCGAGTTGCCCCCCGCGAGCGTCGCGCAACCGACAGCATCAGCCGTGCCCCCCGCACCCTCCCGCTACGCAGAAGTTGTCCGGTGGACAAGAGATAGGATCCCACCGCAGGTCAGGAAAAGGAGAGCCTGAATTCTACCTGCCGGCGGGGAACATGCAAGAGAATTCCCGGGCGGGCGGGGAGCACGGGAGGCGCGCGGAGCGGTCGCGGGGAGCGCCCTACTGCTGCAGGAAGCGCTCGAACTGCGACTTGTCGTGGGCGCAGACATAGGCGTCGTCCGCCTTGATCTTGCCCTGCTGCAGGTAGACCATGAGCGCGTTGTCCATGGTCTGCATCCCGTCCCCGCGCCCCGACTCGATGACGTTGTAGAGCTTGGCCGTGCTGCCGTCGCGGATGATGTTGGGCAGCCCGCTGGTCGCCAGCAGGATCTCGTTCACCGCCACCCGCCCGTGCCCATCCGCGGTCTGCAGCAGGATCTGCGACACCACCGCCCGCAGCACTTCGCCCAGCACCGTACGCACCTGCGACTGCTGCTCCGGCGGGAACACGTCGATGATGCGATCGATCGTCTTCGGCGCGCTGTTGGTGTGCAACGTCCCGAACACCAGCACGCCGGTCTCGGCGGCCGTCAGCGCCAGCGAGATCGTCTCCAGGTCGCGCATCTCCCCGATCAGCACGATGTCCGGGTCCTGCCGCAGGCTGGCCTTGAGCGCCCGCGGGAACGAAGTGGTGTGCGAGTCCACCTCGCGCTGCGTCATGATGCAGTTCTTGTTCGGGTGCACGAACTCCAGCGGGTCCTCGATCGTGATGATGTGTTTTTTTTGCGTGCTGTTGATGTGGTCGATCATCGCGGCCAGGGAGGTGGACTTGCCGGAACCGGTCGGGCCGGTAACCAGGACGAGGCCGTGCTTGATCGTGCAGATCTGCTCGACGATGGGCGGGAGCCGCAGGTCGGCGAGCGTCTTGATCTTCTCGGGAATGATCCGGAAGACCGCGCCGGGCCCGTTGTTCTGCCAGAAGTAGTTGGCGCGGAAGCGCGCGACGCCGGCGAGGGAGTAGGCGAAATCCGCATCGTGGGTGTCGAGCCATTCCTTCTGGCGGTGCGGCGGGCAGATCTCCTTGAGGTAGCCGAAGGAGGTCTCCTCGGTCAGGACCGGGTGGTCGGCGAGGTCGTCGAGGTCGCCGTGGATGCGGAGTTTGGGCTTCTGGCCGGTCGCCATGTGGAGATCGGAGGCGCCGGTTTCCTTGAGTTTCTGGAGCAGCCGGTCGATGGCGGCCATGGAGCGGACCTCAGGCGAATTCGGCCTTGTTCTCGGCGAGCGGGCGGGCGGCGTCGGCGGTGATGGTGCCGGTCTTGACCAGCTCGTGGAGGGAATCGTCGAGCAGGCGCATGCCCAGCCGCTTGCCGACCTGCATCTGGGAGCGGATCTGGAAGGTGCGGTTGTCGCGGATCAGATTGCCGATCGCGGCGGTATTGAAGAGAATCTCGGTGGCGGCGACGCGGCGCTGGCCGTTCGCGCTGCGCACCAGGACCTGCGTGAGCACGCCGCGGAGCGATTCGGAAACCATGGCCCGGATCTGCGCCTGCTGGACCGGCGGGAACACGTCCACGATGCGGTCGATCGTGCTCATGGCGTTGCGCGTGTGCAGCGTGGACAGCACGAGGTGCCCGGTCTCGGCCGCCGTGATCGCCAGAGAAATCGTCTCCAGGTCGCGCATCTCCCCGATCATGATGATGTCAGGGTCTTCCCGGAGCGCGGCCCGGAGCGCGCGCGCGAAGGAGCTGGAGTCGCGCGGCACTTCGCGCTGGTTGATCAGGCAGGCCTTCGACGTCTGCACGTACTCGATCGGGTCCTCGACCGTGATGATGTGTTCCTTGCGGTCCTTGTTGATCATGTCCACGAGCGCCGCCATGGTCGAGGACTTGCCGCACCCGGTCGGGCCCGTGATCAGCACCAGGCCTTGACTGTAGGTCGTGAATTTCGCGACGACCGAGGGCAATCCCAGCTCCTCGAGCGTGGGAATGCGGTTGGGAATGATGCGGAAGATCAGGCCGAAACCGCGATGATCGCGGAAGAGGTTCGTGCGGTAGCGCCCGATATCGCCGGCGACGAAGCAGAAGTCGAGGTCCTGGTCGCGGAAGAACTGGTTGCGCTGGTCCAGGGTGAGGACGGAGCGGCAGTACTTCTCCGTTTCCTCGGGCGTCAGCGGATTGGCTTTGAGGAAGACCAGCTCGCCGTGATGGCGGACGAAGGGCCGGCAGCCGACCTGGAAATGGATGTCGGAGGCGCCGAGGTAGCGCGCGCTCTTCAGGATAGCGCGCAGGGTTTCCAGATCGGTCGGACCGTCGGAGAGCGGATGCGCGGCGGTCACGACCGCGCCGGATTCGGCGGCGGGCGGGTGGGGGGCGGCGGGAGCGGGCGGCGCGGGGACCGGGGCCGGCGGCGCCGGCGGGTCCGCGGGGGCCGGAGTGGCCGCGGGCGGAGCCGGGGGCGGCGGGGGCGGATGGTAGACCGCG
>JACRIP010000575.1 GCA_016220045.1 Planctomycetota bacterium | reverse complement strand
CGCGGCCGGCCGGCCGGCGCTGGAGCGGGGGGCGAAAGCGGAAGCGCTGGCGCGGGTGCGCCGCCGCATCGTGCAGGCGCTGGCGGAGGCCGACGCGGAGGGCGGGCGGGCGGCCTTGCGACGGGCGGCGGCAGACCCCGATCCGCGGGTGCGCGCCGCCGCGGCCGAGGGACTGGGCGAGCTTTCGGCGCGGCAGGGGGCGAAGACCCTGGCGCGGCTGGCCGCGACCGACGCGAGCGACGCGGTACGCGCGGCGGCGCTCTGTGCGCTGGTGGCCTGCGAGGCGCCGTCGGCGCGCGAGCACCTGACCCGCGCGCTCGCCTGGCCCTCGCACGGCGAGGAGGTGCGGGCGACCGCGATCGAGCAGCTCGCCGAGTTGGGTGACGCCTCGGTCGTACCCGACCTGCTGCCCTTCGTCACGCGCCCGTGGTCGGCGCCGGGGGCGGAGCGGCGGCTGACGATGGCGGCGCTGGACACGCTCGCCCGTCTCGCGCCCACCGACGCACGCGTCGTCGCGGCGGCGCGGGCGCGACTCACGGACCCGTATCCGGCGGTGCGGGCGGCGGCGGCGTCCGCGCTGGGCGAAATGCCGCGCGCCGAGGCGGGGGCCGCCCTGCTGGAGCGGCTCGGCGTCGAGAGCGTTGCGTCGGTGAAGGCGGCGCTGGCGGCGGCTCTTCGCCGGCTCGCCGGGTCAGCCTCTCCGGCGGAGGCGGAAGACGCGCCGGCCGCATCGGCGCCCGAGACCGCGGACGCCCTGGACGCGCGCGCGGCGGCGCTGGCGGCGGAGGCCCAGGGCGCGGCGCTCGACGCCGCGCTCAAGCGGCTGGAGGCGGAGAAGCTGCGGGTTCAGGCAAAGACCCTGCGGGAGCGGCGCGGGCGGTAGGGGGCTGAACGTTGCCCACAAGTGTCCTGTCCACGCTTATTCGAACGGTTCCCGGCGGAGGTAGGGGCGGACCCCCGTGTCCGCCCTGGCGCCGCAACAGGCCTTGGCAGGCGGGGCGGACACGGGGGTCCGCCCCTACGCCAACCAGGGGGATTAGCGTAGACAGGACACTAGTCCGGGCTGGACCCCGTACCGACGGGGCAGGACTCCGCAACGTCCGCCCCGTTGGCGTTCGCATGGCCTGGTTTGTAGTACCGGGCTTCAGCCCGGGTTCGTCGCCGGCCTTCAGGCCGGCTGCCCACGGCGTACTCCGCGCCGGAGCCGGATCGAGCGCCCCCCCCCCCCGGCGCGCGCGGGGGATCGTGTCGATTGCGAGCGGCCCGGCGCCGCACTTCCTGGTTGCGCCGGTTGATCCTTGACGACGGCCGCCATCGCGGATACAAACCGCTTCCGATCCCCAACCGCAATCCGAATTCCGCCATCCCCGGATGAATTCGTGAAGGCCGCACGCCATGAAACTCAAACGCCTGACTCAACCGCTGGTTCGCGACGCGGGGAAGCTCCGCCCCGCCACCTGGGAGGAGGCGCTCACCCGCGCCGCCGCCGGCATCGCCCGCGAAGTCCAGGCGCACGGCCCGCGCGCCTTCGGGATCTTCAGTTGCTCCAAGGCGACCAACGAGGTGAACTACGTCGCGCAGAAGGTCATCCGCGGGGCGGTCGGCAGCAACAACATCGACTCCTGCAATCGGACCTGACACGCGCCCAGCGTCGTCGGTCTGGCGACAGTGTTCGGAGCCGGCGGCGGCACGAACTCCTACCAGGAGGTCGAGGAGACCGACACGGTCGTGCTCTGGGGCAGCAACGCCCGCGAAACCCACCCGATTTTTTTTCACCACGTCCTGAAGGCGGTTCACCGCGGCGCCAAGGCGTATGTGGTCGACCCGCGCCGCACCGCCACCGCGGAGTGGGCCGACGGCTGGCTCGGACTCGACGTCGGCGCGGACATCGCGCTCGCCAATGCGGTTGGCCACGTGATTCTCGAGCACGGCTGGGAGAACCGCCGCTTCATCGCCGGCGCCACCGAGAATTTCGCCGCCTATCGGCAGCTCGTCCTGCGCTACCCGCCCGAGGAGGTCGGCCCGCGGATCGGCGTCGAGCCGGGGCTGATTCGCCGCCTGGCGCGGGACTACGCCTGCGCCGACCGCGCGATGATCTGCTGGACCCTGGGCGTCACCGAGCACCACAATGCGGTGGACAACGTATTCGCCCTGATCAACCTGGCGCTGCTCACCGGGCAGGTCGGGCGCTGGGGCGCGGGCCTCAACCCGCTGCGCGGCCAGAACAACGTCCAGGGAGGCGGCGACATGGGCGCGCTACCCCACAAGCTGCCCGGCTTCCAGGACGTGGAAGACGCGACGATCCGCGCGCGCTTCGAGCAGGCCTGGGGGCGGCCGATTCCGCCCCGCAACGGCTGGCACCTGACCCAGATGTTCGAGGCGATGGGCCGCGGCGAGCTTACCAGCCTCTACGTGATCGGCGAGAACCCGGCGCAGTCCGAGGCCGATGCCACCCACAGTAACCACCTGATCACGGGGCTCGCGCACCTGGTGGTGCAGGACATCTTCCTCACGCGCACCGCCGAGCTGGCGCACGTGGTTCTGCCGGCGTCGGCGAGCTGGTGCGAGAGCGAGGGGACGGTCACCAACAGCGAGCGGCGGGTGCAGCGCTGCCGCAAGGCCCTCGACCCGCCCGGCGCGGCCCGCGACGACGTGGCGATCCTGTGCGAAATGTCGCGGCGCCTCGGCTTCGACTTCGGGGTCCTGTCCGCCCAGCAGGCGTGGGACGAGCTGCGGACGCTCAGCCCGATGCACCGGGGCATGAGCTACGCCCGGCTCGAGCAGCGCGGGGGAATCCAATGGCCCTGCCCCGACGAGCAGCACCCGGGAACGCCGTTTCTCCACGGCCGGCTGTGGCAAGAGCCGCTCGCGGGACCGCGCGCCGGCTTCCACCCCACCGAGCACGTGGAGCCGGTGGACGTGCTCGACGCCGACTTCCCGTTGCGGCTCACGACCGGCCGGCGGCTCGAGTCCTTCAACACCGGCGTGCAGACCAGCGGCTACACCACCCCCCTGCGGCGCGGCGAGACCGTCGACCTCTCTCCCGCGGACATGGCCGCGCTCGGCCTGCGCGACGGGGAGCTGGTGCGGGTGCGCTCGCGGCGCGGCGTGGTCCAGGCCCCGGTCCGGCGCGACGCGGGGCTCAAGCCGGGGCTGGTGTTCATGACCTTCCACTTCCCCGACCAGGCGGCTACCAACACGCTGACCATCGACGCCACCGACCCCAAGTCGGGGACGGCGGAGTTCAAGGCGTCGGCCGTGCGCATCGAGAAAATCACTGCGGCGGGGTAGCGCCTTCCTGCGCGGCGCCTCCCCGTGCCGCGGCGGGCGCCCAATCACCCAAGTCGGGCGATGCCCGAAACCCAACAGCAACAACACCGGTCGATTGCGGATGTCGGATTTCGAATTGCGGCTGAGCGACTGGACTCGCCGGCTTCCGTCAATCCGTCAATCCGAAATCCGAAATCCGCAATTCTCGGCAAGCTCTCAAGAAGTTGCGCAGTAGGGATCCAATCGCCCAATCGCCCAATCGACTCGCCGCCCGAGACTCGCCTTGGCTTTCAGTCCCCGCCCGATCCGAGATGGAGCAGACCGTGGACCTCCGGCCGATCACACAGCCCGAGAGCGACGCCGAGCGCGCGGCGGTCGACGCCGTGCTGGGCCCGGGCGGCGCCGAGCCCCCGGTACCCGCCGCCGCCGCGCGCGGTCGCCGCCACCTGTTGCTGCCCGCGCACAATGCGCTCCAGGCGCGGGTCGGCTGGATCAGCCCCGGCGGCCTCGGCTACGCGGCACGCCGGCTCGCCGTCCCCCCCGCCGAAGCCTACGGGGTCGCCGGCTTCTACGCGCTGCTCTCGCTCGCG
>JACRIP010000069.1 GCA_016220045.1 Planctomycetota bacterium | reverse complement strand
CGCCCCTACGCGGATCGGAAGATTCGATATTGACAGGACACTAGTGACGCGTCTACGCGAATCCCCCTGGTTGGCGTAGGGGCGGGCCCCTGGGTCCGCCTCGCTTGCCAGGCCCGGTTGCGGCGCCGAGGCGGACACGGGGGTCCGCCCCTGCGACCAGCGAGGAACCGTACCGAGCGGCGTGGGAAGGACACCCGCACGGTATTACCAGCCTCCCGCCCTCCCCTCCCGTGAGGGCCGCGTGCGGGGGGGGGGGGGTACCGAAGGCGTCCGGCTGGCGCCGCGGGAGCCAAGACATGAGACGGATCGTCGTTCTCGGCGGCCTGGGGTTATTCGGCGCAGCCGCGGTGGAATTGCTGCGCGCGGCCGGCGCCGCGCCGCTCGTGGCCGCACGCCGGGCCGGTGCGGACCTGCGGGCGGACGCGGAGGACCCGGGCTCCCTCCGCGCCGCGCTCGCGCCGGGCGACGTGATCGTCGACGCCGCGGGTCCCTTCCAGGCGCGCACCACCGCCCTCGTCGAGACTGCCCTCCAGCTCGGCTGCGACGTGATCGATCTGTCGGATGCGCTCGACTACAGCGAGAGACTTAGACTCCTGGCGCCCCGCATCGCCGCCGCCGGTCTCCGCGTGCTCAACTCGTGCAGCTCCTTCTCGGCGGTGAGTGCGGCGGCGATCCAGCTCTCGGGGATCGCCGCCCCGGTCCGGCTCACGGCCTTCCTCGCCCCGGCCGTGCGCCATGCCGCGCGTGCCGGCGTTACCGCCTCGCTGCTCGCCTCGGTCGGCCGCCCCGTGCGCATCCGCGCGAACGCCCGGATCGAGTCTCGCCCCGGCTGGCTCGAAGCGCGGTCCTTCCCGATGCCCGAGCCGATCGGCCTGGTGCGCGGTCGGCTGTTCGAGACCGCCGACGCGGTCACGCTCCCCGCCTGCCGGCCGACGCTCGCCGACATCCGGTGTTTTGTGGATACGCGGATTCCCGGGGCGAACGCGGCGCTGGCCGTGGCGGCCCGCTTTCCGCCGGCGCGCTGGGCCGTGCGCGCGACCTGGCGGCTCGGACTGCCGCTTGCCCGCCTGCTCAGCCCTTCCGGCGGCGGTCTCGGGTTCGAGATCGCCGGGCCTGACGGGAGGATCGAGCGGCTCTCCTTCGTGGGGCACGACCGCGCGCACCTGACCGCGGTGGTCCCTGCGGTGCTCGCGGCGTACGCGCTCGCCGCGGGGAGGTTCCCGGCGGTCGGGCTGATCCCGGCCGACCGCCTCGTCGATCCCCAGGAGCTGGTGGCCGGCCTGGCGCGGGTCGGGGTGGAGCTGCGGCGCCACAGCACGGACGCGGCCGTTCCGGAAGGCGGTTGAGAGCAGTCGCGGTCGTCCCTGCCCCGGCCTCCTCATGCACTTGACCGTCGCCCAACTTTGCGTTGGTAGTGCGGGCTGCGCGAGATACGATCGAACATCAGGAGCCCGAGGCGCCGGGCGTGCGGAGCCTCCGAAACGCGACCAGACGAGGGTGCATGAGCAAGCTTGAGGATGCCGAGAAGCTGGTGTCGGACCTTCCTGCCGCCGAAAAGGCACGTTTGCTGCAGTGGCTGGTTCGCGACATCGGCGACGCGTTTCCGGGCGTGCAGAGCCTGCCGGGAGTGTGTGGCGGGGATGCGTGCATCGTGCGGACGCGCATTCCGGTCTGGGTTCTCGAACAAGCACGCCGGCTCGGAACCTCCGAGGCCGATCTCCTCCACGCCTATCCGACGCTGCGCGCCATCGACCTCGCCGAGGCCTGGGCGTATGCGCGTTCACATCCGCAGGAGATCGAATGCCAAATCAGGGAACATGAAGAGGCCTGAGATGGCGCGGCTTTACGTCAATGAGAAGATCCCTTCGCCCGCGGTGGACGAGCCGCGGCGGCTCGGGCACGACCTGCTGACGATGCCGGAGGACGGTCGAGCCGGCAAGTCCGTTCCCGATGACGAGGTCCTGCGGCGGGCCCGCGATCAGGGCAGGGCCGTGTTGACCCTGAATCGCAAGCACTTCATCAGACTGCACGCCCACCGTCCGGATCACGCCGGCAGCGTGGTGTGCAGCTTCGATCCCGACTTCCCCGCTCTCGCGCGCCGCGTCGATCGGTCGCTCTCGGAGGTCGCGCCCTTGACCGGGCGACTCCTCCGCGTAAACCGGCCCTCCGGGACAAACCCGATAGAATGAGCCGGTCCTGGGAGCAGGAACTCGGCGCGTCGAGAACGTCGCGGGGCGGAGTACGGCCGATGCCGCAACTCGCCGCCCCCCGGCTACCGATCGAGCACCGCCCGGACCCGGCGCAGCAGCGGCGCCGGCGTGAACGGCTTCTGGAGAAAGTCCATCTCGGGAGCGATGCCCCCCTGGCGGCCGATCGTCTCGTCGGTATACCCCGACGTGTAGAGCACGCGCAGGCCGGCGCGCTCGGCCGTCAACAGTCCCGCGAGTTGAATCCCGTTCATCCCCGGCATGATGACGTCGGTCAGCAGCAGATGGATCGTGCCCGCGTGGCCGGCCGCGATCCGCAGCGCCTGCTCCGGTGTTTCCGCCTCCAGGACCACGTAGCCGGCATTGCGCAGCACGACGCGCGCCAGGGACCGGGGATACACCGAGTCGTCTACGAGCAGGATCGTCTCCGCTCCACCCGGCAAGTCCGCGCCGGCCGGCGCGCCGGCTTTCTCGCCGGCCGGTTCCGCCTCCCGCGGGAGGTACACCTTGAAGGTCGTTCCCTTCCCCGGTTCCGAGTAGACCCAGATGTCGCCGCCGCTCTGCTTGACCACACCGTAGACGATCGCCAATCCCAGGCCGGTCCCCTTGCTCTCGGGCTTGGTCGTGAAGAACGGCTCGAAGATGCGGGCCTGCGTGGCCGCGTCCATGCCGGCGCCGGTATCGGTCACCGCGAGCACGACATAGCGGCCGGCGACGATCCCGAGGCGGGGCCGGGCCGGCTCCCCCTCGATCAGGACGTCGCGCGTCTCGATGGTGAGTCGCCCGCCCTTGGGCATCGCGTCCCGCGCATTCACCACCAGGTTGAGCAGCACCTGCTCCATCTGGCCGCGGTCGACGCGCACCGGCGCCGCCCCGGCGCGCGACGTCTCCAACGCGATGTCTTCCCCGATGAGCCGCCGCAGCAGTTTGGCCATCTCCTCCACCAGCCCGCCCAAGTCGAGAACTTCCGGTCGCAGCACCTGCTTGCGGCTGACGGCGAGGAGCTGGCGCGTGAGCGCGGCGGCGCTCTCCCCCGCACGCTGAATCTCGTCGGCATAGCTCCGCAGCGGGTCCTCCGGCCGCAGCTTCAGCGCGAGCAGGTCGCTGAACCCGATGATCGCGTTGAGCAGGTTGTTGAAGTCATGCGCGACGCCGCCGGCCAGCAGGCCGAGCGACTCCATCTTCTGCGCCTGGCGGAGCTGGGCCTCGCTGGCGAGGAGCGCCTGCTCGACGCGGCGGCGCTCGATGAACTGGGCGAGCTGACTGCCCAGGGTGCCCATCATTTGCAGGAGGTCGTCGTCCGGCGTCCGGATCTCGGGGCTGAAGAAGGTGAGTACGGCGACAACCTGATTCCCCGCCAGGACCGGACAGCCGAAGGCGGCGTGCAGGCCCGCCGCCGCGGCGCACTCGGCGCGCGGCAGGTCGGCGGCGCAGGCGACGTCGGCGATCCAGAGCGGCGCCCGCTCCGCCCAGACGCGGCCGGGCAGGCCGCTCCCGGGCGCGAAGGTGAGCGCGCGGGAGGCTTCGGCGAAGCCCTCGACGCGGACGGCGGGCGCGTGCCATTGGGTATGGAGGCCCAGGAACCGGGCCTCGCGGTCCGGCACCCAGATTTCGCCGACGGCCCAGCCGAGACCGCCGCAGATCGCCTGCAGGACGCGGGGCGCGGCCTGCTCGAGGCCGGCGCTCTCGGCGAGGGCGAGGGTGACCGCGTGCTGCGCGGCCTGACGCCGCTCCGCGACCACGCGTTCGGTGATGTCGGTCGCGACTCCGGCGACGCGGTACACGACGCCGTCGCTCCGGCGAATGGGAAAGCCGCGATCCGAGATCCAGCGGGTCTCGCCATCGGGCCGCACGATCCGGTACTCGTTCCACCAGCCGCCCCGGGCCAGCTTCTCCGGCGTCGCCTCGGCGGCCACGCGCGCCCGGTCCTCCGGGTGAATGGCGTCCATCCACGACTGCGGCGCCGCGGCCAGGCTCGCGCAGCTCCGCCCCCAGATCCGTTCGTAGGCAGGACTCACGTAGAGCGACTCGCGCTGATCCGCCGTCGCCATCCACAGGACCTGCGGGAGGTGCGCGACGAGCTCACGGAAGCGCTCTTCGCTCGCTGCGAGCGCCTGCGCGCGCCGCGTGAGCTCGAGGTTCTTTTCCTCGATGACGGAGACCAGGCGTTCGCTGTAGGTCTTCATCGCGTCCAGCTCGTGCTCGGGCACCTCCGCCGAGGGGGCAGCAGGGCGGGCCCCCGCCTCGACGGCGGCCTGGATCGCATGAAGGAGGACCGCGGCCGGCGCCGGCTTCCCGACGAAGAGGTTGGCGCCGCACTGGAACGCCAGCTCCCGGTCGGTCGGCGACTCGAAGGTGCTGGAGTAGAGGATGAGGGGGAGCACGGCCAGCTTGGGGTCGCGGCGAATCTTAAGGCAGAGCCGGTAGCCATCGAGATTCGGCATCAGCACGTCGGAGATGACGACGTCGAACGTTTCGCGGCCGAGCAGCGCGAGGGCCTCGCAGCCGTCCGCGGCCTCCCGGACCTGGTGCCCCTCGGCCTGCAAGGTGATCCGCAGCAGCTTCAGGTTCATCGGGTTGTCGTCGGCGATCAGGATCTTCATGCGGGCCCCCCGGCGGCCGCGGCGGGACCGCGCTCCGAGGGGGGGCGCAGCAGCCCGGCGACCACGACCGGCAGGTTCGTAATGCTGATCGGCTTGGAGACGTAGCCGTCGCAGCCGGCCGCCAGGGCCTTTTCCGCGTCCCCCTTCATCGCGTACGCGGTCACCGCCAGGATGCGGATGTCGCGCGTCACGGGATCGGCCTTCAGCCGACGCGTCAGCTCGAGCCCGTCCATGCGCGGGAGCTGAAGGTCCATCAGGATGAGGGCGGGGCGCCAAATCGCGAGCACGGCCAGGGCCTCCTCCGCGTCGGCGGCCGAGCGCACGTCGTACCCCTCGCTCACCAGCAGCACGCGGGCGAGCTTGAGGTTCACGACGTTGTCGTCCACGATCAGGATCGGTGGTCCGGCCATCGGCATCCTCAAACTGGCGGGAGTGGAAGCAGCGCGCGCACCTGCGCGACCAGGGTCTCGGTCCGGCCCGCGCCCTTCCGCACGACCGCCGAGACCGAAGCCCGCAATTCGTCCCATTCGTCGGCCGCGAGATCCTTCGCCGTCCAGACCAGGACCGGCAGCCGGCGCCCGGCATCCGTGGCGCGCAGTCGGCTGAGGAACTCAAAGCCATCCATTTCCGGCATGATGAGATCGAGGACGATCGCGGACGGGGCCGCGGTCGCCACGGTGGCCAGCCCCTCCTCCCCGCGGGTGACGCAGACCGGGCAGTAGCCCGCTTCCTCCAGCGCCTGCTGCGCCAGCCGCAGCACGCCCCGGTCGTCGTCCACGAGCAGCACCCGGCGGCCGGCCTTTTCCGGGACGCGCGCGCGCTGCAACGCGAGCAACAGATCCTCCGCTTGCACCGGCTTCACGAGGAAGTCCTGGATCTCGAAGCCGACGGCCACGGCGGCGTCGGCAACGACCGTAGTCACCAGCGCGGGCGTCTCGCGACTCTGCCCGGCGGCACGAATCGCGCGCAGCACGTCCCAGCCGCTCATGTCCGGCAGCAGCAGATCGAGGGTGAGCGCGTCGAAGCGCCGGTCCCGGCACGCCTCGACGGCCTGTGCGCCGGTCGGCGCCGTTACCACGGCATAGCCCGCCTCGCTGAGCGTACGCACGATGAAGTCGCGATCCCTGGGGTCGTCCTCGATCACGAGCACGCAGAGCGCTCCGACGGGCCCCGCCGCGCCGGCCGCACGCGGCGCCCCGGCGGGCGTGCCCACCGGGCTCCGCCGCGGCAGGATCGCGTGGAAGACGCTGCCCATTCCCGGGGTGCTGCGCACGCCCACCTGCCCGCCCTGCGCCTCCACCATCCGGCGCGTCAGGGCGAGTCCCAGGCCCGTGCCCGGGTATTTCTTCGCCGCGCTGGCGTCAAGCTGCTGGAACTCGACGAACAGCCGGCCCAGGTCCTCCGCCCGGATGCCGATGCCGGTGTCCTCCACTTCGAGCCGGAACTGTTCGGCGCCCTCCGGTCGGAGCCGCACCGTCACCCGTCCGTCCTCGGGTGTGAACTTGATCGCGTTCGACAGGTAGTTGTACAGGACCTGCTTGAGCTTCGACGGGTCGCTCACGATCTCCCCGAGCCCCGCGTCGATGTCCGTCTCGACCCGCAGCCGCTTCTTCGCCGCCAGCGTGCGCACGATGTCGCGCACTTCGGCGACGAGCCGCGCGGGGTCCAGGCGCTCCGGCGCGAACTCCATTTTCCCGGATTCGACCTTGGCCAGGTCGAGCACGTCGTTGATGAGCTGGAGCAGGTGGCCGGCGCTCGCGAGGATGTCGCCGAGATACTCCCGCTGTTCGTCCGAGACCGGGCCGACCTTCTGTTTGTGCATCAGCTCGGCGAAGCCGATGATCCCGTTGAGGGGCGTGCGCAGCTCGTGCGACATGTTGGCGAGGAACTCGCTCTTGAGGCGGTTGGCCTCCTGGACGCGGCGATTCTGCTCCTCGAGCTCGTCGTTCTTGCGGCGGAGCTGCTCCTCGAGGAGCTTCTGCTCGGTGATGTCCTTCGAAATCAGCACGTAGCCGACCGGGCTGCCGTCGGCGCCGCGGCGCAGCGTGACCGCGACCGCGGCGGTGAAGCGCTGCGCGTTCTTGCGCACGCGCTCGAATACGCCCTCGGCCTTGCCGATGCGCAGGGCGGTGTCGAGGAACGCCTGCACCCGCCCCGAATCCACGTCCTCGGGTACATGCAGGATGCGCGAATTCTGCCGGCCCACCATCTCCTCGGCGGCGTAGCCGTAGTTGCGCCGCGCCCCTTCGTTCCAGGCCAGGACCTTGCCGTCGAGGTCCTTGGCGATGATCGAGTATTCCGTGGAGCTCTCCAGGACGTTGTTCAGGAAGGCCATCGTGTCGGTCAGTTCCCGGTTCTGCTGCCGGATCTGCTCTTCGAGCCGCTTCTGGTCCGTGATGTCGCGGGCGGCGGCGAAGACCCCGCGCAGGCGGCTGTCGACCCCCTTGAAGGTCGTCGCGTTGTAGGACACGACGGTGCACTTGCCGTCCTTCGCGCTGATCGTCAGCTCGTAGTTCGTGACCCGGTCCTCCGCGAGCACCTGGCGGATGCCGTCCTCGGCGCGCTTGGGCTCGGTGAAGTAGTCCTTGAACGGCGTGCCGATCAGCTCCGCGCGCTCGCGCCCGGTGACCGCGCACATCTGGCGATTCACGTCGGTGATGTTCCCGAGCGTGTCCGTGGTCATGAGCGCGTCGATGTTCGACTCGATCAGGCCGCGCGTGTAGGTCTGCTGCTCGCGCAGCGCCTGCTCGATCTTCTTCTGCTCGGTGATCTCGCGCGCCGCGGCGAGGATACCGGCGACGGCGCCGGTGGTGTCGCGGAAGACCGCCGCATTGAACGAGACGGGAATCTTGCGCCCGGGCTTCGTGCGCATCACCAGTTCGTAGTTGGTCACCACGCCCTTGTCGAAAGTCTCGCGGACCCCGGCGCCCGCCCGGTCGGGCTCGGTGAAGTACCCGGTGAACGGCGAGCCGATGAGCTGCTTGCGGTTGAAGCCGGTGAGCCGCGCCGTCTGTTCGTTCACGTCGGTGATCACGCCGTTCGGATCGACCGTGAACAGCGCGTCGACGGAGGACTCGATCAGGCTGCGGTTGTAGTTCTGCTGCTCGCGGAGCTGTTCCTCCAGGCGCTTCTGCGCGGTGATGTCGCGCGCGGCGGCCAGGATGCCGGCGACCCGGCCGGCCGTGTCCTTGAAGGTCCCGGCGTTGAAGGAGACGACCGTGCGGCGGCCGGTGCGCGACTTCAGGACCAGTTCGTAGTTGGTGACCGAGCCGTCCGACAGCGTCTTGCGGACGCCCGCGGCGGCGCGCTCGGGCTCGGTGAAGTAGTCGCGGAAGGAGCTGCCGACCAGCTCCTCGCGGGGCACGCCGGTGATGTGCGCCATCTGCTCGTTGACGTCGGTGATCGTCAGGTCCGGG
>JACRIP010000570.1 GCA_016220045.1 Planctomycetota bacterium | reverse complement strand
GGCGCGCGCGCAAACCGCCGCGGGAAGCGCTTCGTCCGGCGTCCTGTCGCCCGCGACGGAGAGATCGCCGGCCCCGCGGGCCAGACTCAG
This sequence comes from Planctomycetota bacterium, assembly GCA_016220045.1. Taxonomy (GTDB): domain Bacteria; phylum Planctomycetota; class MHYJ01; order WSZJ01; family JACPWG01; genus JACRIP01. The sequence goes on along the minus strand of JACRIP010000570.1, from coordinate 6,018 downwards.
GCCGCCGCGGTCGTCGCCCACGACGGCGAGGGACAGGCGACCGCCGGCGGCCGATCCGACGCGCCGCTGGATCGACTTCAGCGCCTCCTCCGCCGCGGCCCAGACGCGGGGGGAAACCGTAGCCGCGCCGCCGGTTGCGAGCTGGGTCAGCGGGCCGCTGGCGGCCAGGGTGCCGACCCGGGCGAGCGCTTTCAGGGCCGCGATCTGCAGGACGTCGTTGGGCCGTCCGAGCAAGGCCAGAAGCTGGGGCTCCGCCCGCGCGTCCGCGAAGATTCCGAGGGTCTCGGCCGCGGCGGCCGCCGTCACTACGTCGGCGTCGGCGGCGCAAAGGAGCACGCGTTCGAAGGCGCCGACCTCATTCAGTTCGCCCAGGGTGCGCAGCGCGGCGGCACGCACGTGCGGGGAGGCAGCCTCGATCAGCTCGAGGGCCAGCCTTACCCTCGCGCCAGGGGAGATCAGCGCGCGCAAGTCGCCGAAGGCGGCCAGGCGGGTCTTCGGGTCAATCCCGGGGCTGTGAGCCAAGAGCTCCAGCCACTGAGCGCTGTCACTCCCCAGGCCGCGCGCCGCCAGCAGCCGCGTCCAGGCGACCTCCTGCACGTCCTTCGCCAACCGCCGGCAAAGGTCCTCGGTCTCCGCGGTGCCGGGTGAGTGGCAGAGCAGGGCCTCCAGATTCAGCCGCCGCACCCCATCCACCGGATCGCTCTCCGCGTTTTCGCGTAAGGCCGTCGGCACGTCGCGCGTCCGCAGCCTCAGGCGCTCGGAAAGCTGAACCAGGGACTCGACGGTCTCTACCAGGGTGCGCTCGCCGGCACGGGCATAGCGCAACCGTGCCGTTGCCGCGCCGTTTTCGATGCGTCGGCCCTCGCCGACCACCTGCTCCCGCAGCAGGGTGCGGTTGGCTTCGTGCAACAGGGCACGGGTCGGGGCTTCCTCGCCCTGCACCTCCGCCACGTCGTCGAGCGCCGGATCGCCCGTCATCAGCAGATACGCCGAGCTCGCTCCGGTCGCGGCCGATGCGCCGGGCGGGCGCGGACGCACGCCGAAACGAAAGGGAAATCCGGGAAGGCCCACGGTTAGGGCGACCGTGTCCGGCGCCTCCGGCGTTTCCCCGGCGCGACTCTCCACCCGTACGCCGAATTCGCGGATGCGACCTTCCAGGATCGCCCACGACGGCGCGGGTCCGGGCAGCAGCCGCAGACCCAGGCGCTGGGCCGCGCGCGCCCAATCCGGATCGGGAAGCGGATGCTCGAGCGTGCGGGTGGAGCGCCAGCGGTGCAGGACCTCAAGGGCGACCGGCAGGGCGACGACGGCGGCGAGGCCCAGCATCCAGGCGGTCACGGCTGCATCACGATCACCGTGCCGAAGCGTCCGCCCTGCGGTCCGTCGCGGCGGTACGAGTAGAAGAGGTCCAGGCGGCATACGGAGCAGGCCTCGGGTCCTTCGATGTGTTCCGGGCACACGCCGGCGTCGGCGAGCTGGCGGCGGTTGCAGGACCAGAGATCGAAGGTCCGGCGGCCGTTGCCGTCGGGGCGGCGCAGGTAATCGTCGGCGTACGGGAGCGCGGCGCGGATGGCGACGACGAAGTCCTCGCGCACGTCAAAGCAGCACGGGCCGATCGCGGGCGCGAGGGCGACGTGCAGGTCGTCGGGGCGGCTGCCGAAGCGGGCGGCCAGTTCGCGCACCAGGGCGCCGGCCATGTCCTGGGCGGTTCCGCGCCAGCTCGCGTGGGCGGCGCCGGCGACGTGCCGCGTCGGGTCGTAGGCGACCATGCACGGGCAGTCGGCGGACATGGCCGTTAGGGCCACGCCGGGGCGATCGGTCACCAATCCGTCGACGCCCGGGGCCATGCGCGCGCCGGCGCCGTCCATCACGGCGAGGCGGTTGCCGTGGACCTGTTCGGCGAAGACCTGGCGGGCGGGATCGAAGCCGAGGGCGGCGGCGAAGCGGCGGCGATTCTCGCGCACGGCGACGCTGTCGTCGCCGGTCGAGCGCGAGAGGTTGAGCTCCGCGTAAACGCCGGCGGACACGCCGCCCTTGCGCGTGGACGCACCGGCGGCGATCCCCGGTAGGGCGTCAAGCCCGGGGAAGCGCCAGACGGTCACTCCATCAATCACCTGAGCCGGCATCCGCTACCAGTCCATAGTTCAACTCGGGCGCTCCCCGAAACCCCAGGCGAGCATCGAGTCGTCATCCGATTGGGCGATTGGGCGATTGGGTGATTGGGTGATTGGGTGATTGGGTGATTGGATCCCGGTTTCGGAAAATCGCGATTCCACGTCTGCAAATCAGGACGCCGTAATCACCCAATCACCCGATCACCAAATCACCCAATCGAACAATCGAGGGACGATTCGAGGCCCGCTCGGTTTCGGGCAGCGCCCGAGTTGGGTTCCTTGCCCCGTGGATCATTCGGCCGGCGGCTCGGCGGCGAGCTCGCGGAGTTGTGGCAGGAGGAATTCATCCGCCAGGATGCCGACGATCGAGGCCAGCGGCACGGCGAGCAACAGGCCGAAGAGTCCGAGGAGTTGGGCGCCCATGAGCAGCACCATGATCAGGACCACGGGATGCAGGCCGGTTTCCTTGCCGAGCACCCAGGGCGTGAGCAGGAAGCCCTCGAGCGCCTCCGCCACCAGGAAGACGCCGAGCGCGCCGAGCAGCGGCGTCCAGGCAACCCCGTAGTCGAGCAGCACCAGACCGAGCGCCGGCACCAGCCCGACGATCAGCACCAGGAACGGAATCAGGCTCGCCGTCGCCTGGATCAGCCCGAACAGGAGCGGCACGCGCACGTCGAAGAGCATGAGGCCGAGATAGGTGAGCACGCCCTTCATCAGGCAGATGATGAGTTTGCCGCGAAAGAAGCTGGAAACCGCCAGGTGGATGCGCCCGCCGACCCGCATCAGGAGCGGCTTGTAGCGCCCCGGGAGATGGGCCTGGATCCGCTCCTTCATGGTCGGCATGCCGCGCAGCAGGAAGAAGGTGTAGATCGGCAGGAGCAGCACGTAGGAAAACAGGGACAACGTGCCGAGGACCCCGGAACTGATCAGGGAGACGGCGCGCCCGGTGAGATCGAGCCCGGTGGAGGTGATCTCCTTGGGCGTGCCGCCGAGCGTGTCGCGGGCTTTCGCCAGCAGCACGTCGGTGTCGATCTTGCGGGCGGGGTTCGCCTGGTTCCAGCGCTCGATCAGCCCCGCGGCCCAGCGGCGCAACTTCTCCATGTAGGACGGGTCCACGCGCCCGTCGCCGTTGATGTCGCGGTAGAACGTGTCGACCCCGGGGTCGTAGTTCGAGTTCAGGTTCAGGTCGATGAACTCGTCGCCGAGGAAGGTGGCGTTGTAGAGCCCGACGGTCTCGTTGACCAGGCCCGGGATGGCGAAGAGCACGAGAATCCCGGAGATGCCGCCGATGAGGAGGTAGATGCAGAAGATGCTGACGATGCGGCGGACGCGCAGCCGCTCGCAGAAGTCCACGACGGGATTGAGCACGTAGGCGATGAGGAGGGAGAGGAGGAAGGGATTGAAGATTTCGCGCAGGGAGTAGAGCAGGGCCAGCCCGACCGCGAGGAGGGAGGAGAGGGCGGCGATGCGGAGGGAGCGGCGCTGGATCATGCCTCGGGCTCGCCCGCGAGGAGTTTCTGGCGCGGGGCCTCCCAGAGGGCCTGCTCGAAGTCGAAGACGCCGTCGAAATCCTCGCGGCGATCGCCGTCGGCCACGCGCATCAGGCCGGCGTCCACGAGGTTGTAGACCAGCTCACCGACGTCGCGCGTGCTCTTGATCCCCCAGGCGCCGAGCACCATGCGCGCGAGCAGCCCGAACTCCTTGAGCGCGAGGCGGCGCAGGCCGTCGAGGAGCTCGGCCGCGGTCACGTGGCGGGGCGCGTCGAGCCCGCGCAACGTGAAATCCAGGGACTGGAAGAGGAACTGGTAGGCCTCGCGGTCGTAGCGGCGGTCGCGCGCCAGCAGCCGGCGCAGCACGGCCTGGGGATCGCGCGCGGCGTCCTTCGGCATGGGATCAGGCCTCCACCCGAGGAAAGAGCGACTCCCCCTTGCGCACCGGCAGGCCCGGCGCCAGGCGCCCCCAGGCCGCATCTTCCGGGAGCCGGATCGGCGCGTCGGGGGACAGCCCGAGGCGGGCGCGGATCTCGCGACAGGTGAAGGGCAGGAAGGGGTCGAGCCAGACCGCCGCGAGCCGCATCGCCTCCGCCAGGTGCCAGAGCGCGGTCCCGAGCCGCTCGCGCTGCGCCGGGTCCTTGTTCAGGACCCAGGGCTTTACCGTATCCACGTAGGTGTTCGCCGCGCGCAGGAGCTCCCAGACCGCTTCGAGCGCGGCCGAGAAGCGCAGCTCCGCCAGCGCCTTCGCGTAGGGCGCCGCCACGCCGGCCGCCGCCGCGCGGAGCGTCTCTTCCGCCGGTCCGCTCGCGCCCGCCGCGGTCGAGGGCGCGGGCAGCTTGCCGCCGAACCAGGTCTCCACCATCTTGAGCACGCGCGAGACCAGGTTCCCCAGGTCGTTTCCCAGGTCGTTGTTGAAGCGTGCCAGGAAGGCCGCGTGCGTGAAGTCCCCGTCGCCGCCGAAGGGCACCTCGCGCAACAGGAAGTAGCGCAGCGCGTCCACCCCGAACCGCTCCGTGATGTCGCGCGGGTAGATCATGTTCCCTTTCGACTTCGAGATCTTCTCGCCGTTCATGTTCCACCACCCGTGCGCCCAGACCTGGCGCGGCAGCGGCAGCCCGGCCGCCAGCAGCATGCACGGCCAGATCACCGCGTGGAACCACACGATGTCCTTGGCCATCAGGTGGATATCGGCCGGCCAGAGCTCGGCGAAGCGGCCGCCCTCCTCGGCATACCCGATGCCGGAGACGTAGTTGAGGAGCGCGTCGAACCAGACCCAGATGACGTGTTTCTCGTCGCCGGGCATGCGCACGCCCCAGTCGAGCGCGGCGCGGCTCACCGAGACGTCGGTCAGCCCCTGCTCGACGCGGTTCATGACTTCGTTGCGCCGGCTGTCCGGCTGGACGAAGCTCGGGTGCTCGCGGAGATAGGCGAGCATCCGCTCCGAGTACTTCGACATGCGGAAGAAGTAGTTCTCTTCCTCGAGGTACTCGGTAGCGCGGTTGCACATGTCGCAGGGCGGCTGGTGGCGGCCGGGGGCGGCCTCGGCGACGTAGCGTTCGCAGGGCACGCAGTACCAGCCCTTGTAGAGTCCCTTGTAGATGTCGCCGCCGGCCATGAGGCGGGCGAAGAAGGCGGAGACGCAGGCCTCGTGGGCGGGCTCGGTGGTGCGGATGAAGCGGTCGTAGGTGATGCCGAGGTGCGCCCACAGCTCGGCGAATTTCGGCGCCAGCGCGTCCACGAGCTGCTTGGGGGCGAGGCCCTTTTCCTTCGCGGCCTTGACCATTTTCTGGCCGTGCTCGTCCGTACCGGTGAGGAAGAAGACCGTATCGCCGAGCAGGCGGTGATAGCGGGCGAGGACGTCGGCGGCGACCGTGGTGTAGGCGGTGCCGACGTGGGGCTCGGAGTTGGCGTAGTAGATCGGGGTGGAGACGTAGAACGTGGCGGCCATGGGCGCTCCGAGAGGGGGGGGCGAAGGGGGCGTCACGGGGTGCGGTGCGGCGCGGACGGGCGGGCACGCGAGCGCGCGGGTCGTCGACGGCGCACGGCAGGTCTGTCGGGCGCGCATTTTATCGGCGGCGGCGCGGCGCGTCAAGCAGGGAGCGCAGGCGAGTCGAGTTCCGCCGTGGCCCTAGTGTCCTGTCAACATCGAATCTTCCGGTCCGCGTAGGGGCGCCTCGTGAGGCGCCCCGAGGGGCCACGAATCGAACGACCCCAAGCAACGACGTTGACGTGGCCCTAGTGTCCTGTCTACGCCAAAACCGTAGGTAGGCGGACCTCCGTTTGTAGTACCGGGCTAAAGCCCGGTACTACAAACCGGTCAGCGCGGTTCCGAACCCATGGTTTTGGCGTAGACAGGACACTAGTGGCCCGTTGACGAAGTGCGGACTCGGATACTACGCGGATTGTCGATT
>JACRIP010000569.1 GCA_016220045.1 Planctomycetota bacterium | reverse complement strand
GGGGGGGTGGGGGTGGGGGTGGGGGGACGCGGGGAGTTCGGGGGGGAGTCGAAGGGCCACGAAGGAGAACGGGAACACGAAGGGCCACGAAGCGGAACCACGAAGGACCACGAAGGGGGCCGCCGCAGGACGGCGCAGGGAACCTGCCGAAGCGCGGGGCTCCAGCACTCTGCGCCGTCCTGCGGCGGCCCCGCTTGGTGGCCCTTCGTGGTGCGTCTTCGTGGCCCTTCGTGTTCCCGTCGTCTCTTCGTGGTCCTTCACCCCGCCTTCGTGGCCCTCCCCCCCCGGTTCGGTTGACAGGCCCGCGGGGCCGGTCTAGAATGCGGCGGCCTGGAGCGGTCGGCCTCGCGCCCGCCGGGTCGTCCGGGTCGCGCCGGATCAGGTGTGCACCGTACCGACCGGGACGAAGCCGATGAAGTGCCGCCTCAAAATCATCGTCAACCCGATCTCCGGCCGCGGCCGCGCCGGCAAACTCCTCATCGACATCGTGCCGATGCTCGAGTACGCGGGCTACTCGGTCGAGGTCTTCGTCACCCAGAAGAGCGGCGATGCCCGGGCCGCCGCGTCGCAGACCGCCGGAATCTCCACCCTGCTCGTGATCGGCAGCGACGGCACCGTCAAGGAAGTCCTCAACGGCCTGATCGAACACCCGGTGCCGCTCGCCGTCCTGCCGGTCGGGACCGCGAACGTGCTGGCGAAGGAATTCGACCTGCCCAAGCACCCCGAAGCCGTGGCGCGCGTCATCCGCGACGGCCGCATCCAGTGGGTGGACCTCGGGCGCTTCGAGGGCGGCGTCTTCGCCCTGATGGCGGGCGCGGGCTTCGACGGCGTGATCGTGCGCAACCTGCACAAGGCGCGCACCGGCCCCATCCGCATGTGGGAGTACGTGACGCTCGGACTGCGTACCGTGGCGCGCTACCGGCCCCGCCCGCTGACCATCGAAGTGGACGGACACGTGGTCGAGCGCGAGGCCACCTTCGTCCAGATCGCGAACGTCAGCGCCTACGGCGGCCCGCTCCTCTTCTCGCCCCTCGCCCGCGCCGACGACGGCTTCTTCGACGTGATGTGGCATACGGGAAAGACCCGGCGCGACACCTTCCGCCTCTTCTGGCACGCCTTCTTCACCCGCAACCCGCTGCGCATGTCGGACGTCGGCTTCACCCGCGGCCGCCGCATCGCGCTCGCCAGCGAGCATGCCGTCCCGCTGCAGGTGGACGGCGACCCCGGCGGGTTCCTCCCGGCGCACTTCGACCTGCTGCCCCGCGCGCTGCCGCTCCTGGTGCCGGTGCCGACCGGCGCGGGGAAACGATAGGGAATCTACCCTGCCCGCTACTTCTTCTTGAAGCGGTCGAGGCGCGAGCCGCTGCCGCCCCCCGCCGCCGGCTTCGCCGCGCCCGGCTTCGAGGTCGTGGAGGGCGGCATCTTCGCCTTGTTCAGGGCGTGCATCTTCTCCGTCGGATCGTTCTGCCGCGCCTTCAGCGCCGCCGGTTTGGCCGGCTTCGACTCCGGTTCCTCGGCGTCGTGGTCGATCAGCTCGATGTCGCTGTCCGCCAGCTTGTCGCTCTCGTCGGTCTCCCCCTCCTCCTCCGCGGGCTCGTCCCCGTCGCCCGCCTCCTCCGCGCTTTCGGATGCGACCTCGTCGACGTCGTCGAGAACCTCCTCCTCCTTCTCCTCCTCCGCTTCCTTCTTTCCCGCCGCGTCGTCGTCCGCGAACAGGTCCGCCTCGTCCAGCTCCACCTTCTTCGCGGGCTTCGGCGCCGGCCTGGCCGCCGGCTTCGCAGGCGCCGCCGCGGGCGCCTTCCCCGCATCCTTCTTGATGCGGATCGTGCCGTGCTTCTTCTCCTCGTCGTCCGCGTCCGCGTTCTTCTCGTGGACTTCGAACTTCGTCGCCGACGGCACCACCAGACTGGCGTCGCACTTCGGGCAGCGGATCTTGGTCCCCGGTCCGAAGATCGCGACGTTCAGCTTGGAGGAGCACTTGGCGCAGAAGATGATCCGGCGGCCCTGCTTCTTCTCGATCTCCGCGACTTGCGGCGCGGAGATGTAGCCCTTCTTGAGCAGGATGCGGTCGATCGACGTCACCTTGCCCTGCTTCTCGAGTTTCCCCTGCTCCTTCAGACACTCATCGAGCTGTTCCTGCTCGCAATACTCGAGGTTAATGGCCGTCTGGCCAAACTTCAGGTCCCCCTTGCTCGGCATGCGTCGGTTCCTTTCCGGTGAAGATCGAGAACAGGGCGGGCCGTTCCTCGGCCTTCGAGCGCGGCTTGAAATAGAAGCCGCAGGGAATGTTCGGGAGGAGGAGGTCGCGCTCGGCGATGTCGCGCTCGTCGATCGGGTAGAAACGGCAGGCGACCGGGCGGACGTTGTAGATTTTGCAGCCGGTGGGCAGGCCGCGCGTGCAAAAGAAGCAGTCGAACATCAGCTTGCAGCAGGCGCCGCAGCGCAGGCACTCGCCCATGCGCTCGTGACGCACCTGGCGTTCGACGTAGTCTTTCTGGAAGCGGATAAGGTATTGGCGGCGCAGCTTGCCCCAGCCCAGGCGCAGGCGCTGCCAGAAGGTGATGGCCACTGGGAACTCCCGGGGTTGATTTGGGGTGCCACGAGGCGCGCCGAAGATAGTCCGCAGGCCTTGATGTGTCAAGCGTTTTCCGGGAAGGGCAGCTCGCCGGGCGCAGGGCGGGGACGGCCACCGGGCGGGGCGTCCGCGGCAAGGGGGGAGGACGATGCGAGTGCGGCGGCGATCGCCGAGAGGTCGGGGTAGGCGGCGAGCAGGGCGGGTGGGACCGGCACGCGGTCGCCGGCCAGCCGCGCCTTGAGTTGTAGGGCGTTCGCCGGAGCCTGGCCGCGGAAGTGGTTGTTGGCGATCACGTAGACCGCGGCGGCCTCGGCGAGCAGCGCCTGGGTGTGCGCGCGCCACTCGTCCAGCTCGGCGGCATTGTAGTAGTAGTCGTAGCGCGCATCGCGGCCGGCGTCGGGGCGGAACCAGTCGGCGGCATTGCGGCCGTGCAGGCGAACGTACGCGAGGCTGGGCGCCGTGACATGCGCGGTCGGACCCAGGCAGTCGCGCAGCGCCGGCTGGTCGATGTTGGCGAACGCGAGGCCGCGCGCGCGCAGGAAGGCCAGGGCCGCCGGGGTGTCCCAGGAGCGGTGCCGGACCTCCACGACGGCCGGCACCTCGGGGAGGGCGTCGGCCAGGCGCGCGAGCCAGACCCGGCTCTCCTCCTGGTTGCGAAAGGACCACGGGAACTGCCAGACCGTCGCCGCCAGCCGCCCGGCGGCCACCAGCGGCGCAATCCCCTCCTTCCAGGTGCTCAGCTCCGCGGCGCTCCACGCCGTCGCGCGCTCGTGCGTGAAGCGCTGCCAGAGCTTGACCGTGAAGCGGAAATCCGGGCGGTCGGCGGTCTGCTCGACCCAGCCCTGGGCGGTACGGGCGGTGACCGGCCGGTAGAAGGTGGTGTTGACCTCGACGCAGTCCAGCCAGCGGGCCAGGTAGGGCAGGGGCCGAAAGCCCCGTGGGCGCTCTGCGGGATAGACCACCCCGTCCCAATCCGGGTAGGACCAGCCGGCGGTCCCCACGAATACGCGGGCTTTAGGCATGTAAATTCGTTACGAATGAGTAACTTCGTTACCGGGGCGAAGAGGGCGACCGCTCCCCGGCGGCACCCACATGGGGGCCTGGTTGAATCTGTAACTCTTTATGCAAGAATAGGTTGAGATCGCGTTGAGCGAGCTTTTCGATGCTGGCATATGCGTTGCTTAAACGGTTTCTTGTCTGCAGCGGACACGAACGAACCTGAAACCAAGATTAACCCAATGAAAGGCAACACCATGAAGTGGGCTCTCGGCGTTCTGGTTGTGGTGATGGTTCTGGCCCCGACGTTCGCGTTCGCTTGCCCGCCCCCGGCGGCCCCGGATTATAGCGGCCCCGCGGTCGGCGATGGCCCGATTCCGCCGGGTTCGGCGTACACCGGCGACACGGGCAACAGCGGCAGCGATGGCATTCTCCCGCCCCCGGGCGACATCAGCACCCAGGATTTCGTCCTGTAAGCTCCATCGATCATCGTACCTTCCCCTCGAGAACGGACACCCCCACAACGGGTGTCCGTTCTTTTTTTGTCGTTGGTGGGTCGCCCGGCGCGCGCGGGGGCAGGGCGGGAGGGCCGGTCAGCGGTCGTCGTCCGCGACTTCGCGCCCGAGCGCCTGCAGCCGGGCGAGCGCCTTCTCCGCGCGGTCGGCCAGGTCGGTGCGGCCGCGCTCGCGGCAGGAGACGCAGACGAAGCTGAGGGCTTCGGCGTCGACCTCGGGCAATTCGAGCACGCGCGCGAGGGCGCGGTCGGCGCGCGCCATGGCCGCGGGCGTGCCGGCGGCGAGGAGCGCGCGGCCGGGGTGGGGGGAGCCGCGGTAATC
>JACRIP010000568.1 GCA_016220045.1 Planctomycetota bacterium | reverse complement strand
CGCCGCTACCTGGCGCAGCTCCTCCTGCTCACGCTGCCGCTCGGGACGCTGGCGCTGGCCGGAGTCGGCCTCGCGGTGGCGGTGCGTCAGGCCCGCCGCGCCCCCCGCGACGCCGCGACCGGCCGCTTCGCCCTCACGGCGGCGTGGCTCTTCCTGCCGCCGCTCTACGTCGCGGCGCGGCGCATCCCGGTCTACGACGGCGTGCGCCACGTGCTCTTCGTGCTGCCCGCGCTTACGGTATTCGCCGGAGTTGGGGCGGACGCGACGGCGCGCTGGGCGCGCGCGCGGGGGGGCCGCAGCGGCGGGATCGCGCTGGCGGCGCTCGCGGTCGCGCTGCTCGCGCCGGTGGACGCGCTGGTGCGCCTGCACCCCTACCAGTACGCGTACTTCAATGCGCTGGCCGGCGGTACGGGCGGCGCGTGGCAACGCTACGACGCCGAGTTCTGGGCCACCTCCTACAAGGAAGCGATGGCGTGGATCGCGACGCAGCCGCTGCCGCGCGACGGGCGCCCGCTCCGCGTGCTGGTGGCCGGCAGCCCGCAGGCGCGCGACTGCGCGGCGTCCTACGCCGGCCCGACCACCGAGGTGGTGGCCGGGCTCTTCGGCGGCGAGCCGGGCGCGCTGCCGACCGAGTACGACTACTTTCTGGCCACCACGCGCATGAATCAGGCGTGGAACTTCGCGGACACGCCGATCCTCTTCCAGGTCGAGCGTGCGGGGGCCGTCTTCGCGGTGGTGCGGGGGCGGGAGGGGAGATGAGGCGCGCTGCAGGAGCGGGCGCACGAGCACGGATTGTCGATTGTCGATTGTCGATTGCCGATTGCAGAGTGCAGAGTGTCGCTTGGCCCCGCGCGCGGGCTGCGCCTAGAGCCCATCGACGAAGGCCATTCGACAATCGACAATCGACAATCGACAATCGTCAATCGTCAATCGTCAATCGTCAATCGTCAATCGTCAATCGTCATTCGTCATTTGACATTCGTCATTCGTCATTCGCCACTCGCCCCCTTCTCAATCCGCCTTCCGCACGCGCCGGGTGCGGACCTTCACCCCGGCACCGGCGGCGCCGCCCGCGCCGTTTTTCGGCAAGCGCGCGAGGTCGCGCGCGGAAATGCGCACGCGCAACCGGATGTTCTCGCCCGCGATCTCGCGCGCGAGCACGTGCCCGTGCGCGGCGAGGTAGGCCTGCGTGCGTCCGTCCGCCGCCGGCACATCGATCGTGGTCTCCGCCATGCGCGCCGACATCACCGACTCCACGCGCGCCTCCAATTGGGCCATGCCGCTCCCGGCGAGCGCGGAGATCGCCACCGCGGTCGGAAACTTGTTCCGCAGGATCTGGAACTCGACCGGGTCGTCTACGGCATCTGCCTTATTCAGCACCATGACCACGGGCCGGCCGTCGCAGCCGAGCTCCTTGAGCACGGCTTCGACCGCGGCGATCTGGGTCAGTGCCTCGGGTGAAGAGGAATCGACGACGTGGAGGAGGAGGTCGGCCTGGGTGACCTCTTCGAGCGTGGCGTGGAAGGAGGCGACGAGGTCGTGAGGCAGGTTGCGGATGAAGCCGACGGTGTCGGAGAGCAGGGCCTTCGCGCCGGAGGCGAGGCGCCAGATGTGGGTCTTGGTGTCGAGGGTGGAGAAGAGGCGGTTCTCGACCAGGACGCCGGCGCGCGTGAGCGTGTTCATCAGCGTGGACTTGCCGGCGTTGGTGTAGCCGACCAGGGAGACGGTGAAATTGTCGGCTCGGGCGTCCACCTCACGGCGCTTGCGGGCCTCGATCTGGGCGAGGTCGGCCTTGAGGTCGGTGATGCGGCGGCGCGCAATCCGGCGGTCGACTTCGATCTGCTGTTCGCCGGGGCCGCGGGTGCCGATCCCGACGCCGCCCGCGTACCGTTCGAGATGGGTCCACATGTGCTTGAGGCGCGGCAGGGTGTATTCGAGCTGCGCGAGCTCCACCTGCAGCTTGGCCTGACGGGTCTTCGCATGGGTGGCGAAGATGTCGAGGATGAGCTCGGTGCGATCGAGAACCTTGGCGTTGACCAGCTTTTCGACGTTGCGGACCTGGGCCGGGCTCAGGGGGTGGTCGAAGATGATGACGTCGAGGTCCTTGACCCGCACGAGGTCGGCGAGTTCCTCGGCCTTGCCGCGGCCGACGAAGAAGCTGGGGTCGGGCTTGGGGCGGTTCTGGAGGATGCGGTCCTCCACGATCGCCCCGGCGGTGTGGGCGAGCTGGGCGAGCTCTTCGAGGGGGTCGAGTCCGTCCACCTTGTCCGAGGGCAGGAGGAGGCGCACGAGGGCCGCGCGCTCCCGATGTACGGTGAACTTGTCCTGCTGCAATACCACCTCCGGGTTTACTTCGGGCGAATCTCTTCGAAATAGCGGCGCACGTAGTCGCGCTCTTCGCCGGGGATGGCCTCCTGGGCGAGGGTGTCCTCGGCGACGCGCGAGTATTTCTGGAGCAGGGAGCGCAGGAGGGGCGCGTCGCCGGCGGCGCCGGTCGTAGCCGCGTTGTCGCCTTCGTAGACCTCCATCTCCTTGCGCGCGGCCTTGCCGTCGCCGAAGAGGGGGTCGACCTCTTTGCGCTTGCGGTTGACGTCCAGGCGCTCGGGGTCGCCGAGCAGCTCTTCAGGCGAGCCCTTGCCGGCCTCGGACTTTCCGCCGCCGCCGCCGCCCGCGGGAGGCGGGGCGGCCGCGGCCGGGTCGGGGGCAGCCAGGGGATCGGCGGGGGCGCCGCCGCCGCCGGAGGCGCCGTCCGGCTCGGCGGCCGGGTCGCCGTCGTCGCCGGCTTCTCCGGGCGGATGGGGCGGACGCGGAGAACGGGGCGGACGCGGCGCGCGCTCCGTCGGTTCGTCGGCCTCGGTGCTGCCCGGCCGGGGCGCGGGCGGCAGGCGCGGGATCGGCACGAAGGGGATCCAGGCGGCGATCAGGAGTGCGACCAGGGCGGTCCAGCGGTAGCCGAGCGGCCGCAGGAGGTAGACCGATCCCGGGCGGAAGTCCCGGGTGGCGCGCTCGGCGTCCCGGATCAGGGCCTCGCCGAGTGCGACCTCGCGCGGCGTCGCGCCCGGGTGGCGGCCGTGGAGCGCGAGGTCAAGGGCGCTGGCGAACCGGTCGGCGAGGCCGAGGGCGCGGTCGTAGTCGCGCGCCAGCTCCGGATCGGTCGGGACCGCGGCGAGCCCGCGTCCGACGCCATAGAGGAGACACCCGAGCATGACCGCGCCGCCGGCGAAGAGCAGTCCCCCGAGCGACGAATAGGGTGTCCCCCCTGGCAGGACCTCGAGCCGGATGCGGTCGAGGAGGGCGAGGCAGGCGACGGCGAAGAAGGCGTAGAAGAAGGCGCTCCAGAAGGCGTCGATCACCTCGAGGAGCGCGCGGCGGCGGCGCAGCGCGGCCAGTCGGGAGCGCAGGAAGGCGATCGCATCCTGGACGGACATCGGACCTCGCAACCGGGAGCCGGATTCCCCCCTCCACACCCACTGGAGTTGAAGTATACTCGGACGGGGGCGGCGGCTCAATCGGTTTTCGCGAGGGAGGGGGGAGGG
>JACRIP010000571.1 GCA_016220045.1 Planctomycetota bacterium | reverse complement strand
TCTCGTACTCGTACTCGAACGCACAGGGAATTCGAGTACGAGTACGAGTACGAGGACGAGGACGACGGTGGCCGCAGCCAGGAAGTGCTGAAAACCGGCATCGTCGCTAGAGTCATCGTTTCCGGGGCGCTGGTGTCCAGCGGAGAGATGTGGGCAAGGGACAGCCTCCCCTGCTCCCCCCTGCCCCGCTCATGATCCGGATCGGTCCACGGGGGCAAGCACCGCCGCGACCGCCGCGGCGGGCGCCGGCGAATCGAGGAGATCCCTGATCTTGCGCAGGAGCGTCGCGGCGCCGTAGGGTTTTTGCAGGAAGGCGGTATCGGCGCCCAGGGGCTCGGGGCCGGCGGGAGCGCGCCGGGAGTAGCCGGAGACGAAAAGGACGCGCATCTGCGGGAACATCCGTAGCAGGCATTCCGCCAGCTCCGTCCCCTCCATGTCGGGCAGCACCAGATCGCAGACCAGGAGCCGGATCGGATCGGCGGGCGCCGCCGCGACGCGCAGCGCGTCGGCGCCGGCGGCCGCAACCCGGACCGCGTATCCGTGGGGCTCCAGGATGCGCCGGGCGAGCGTACGCAGCGCGGCCGAGGCGTCGACCACCAGCACGCTCTCATTCCCCTCCAGCGCCCCCGCCGCGTGGCGGATCGGCGCCGTCGGCCGGGGCGGCCCCGTGGCCGGGCGCAGAAACACCTGGACCACCGTGCCGTGGCCGACCTCCGAGGCGACGGCGATCTGACCGCCGGATTGCTTCACAATCCCATACACGGTCGCGAGCCCCAGTCCGGTCCCCTTCCCGGCCTCCTTGGTGGTGAAGAACGGCTCGAAGAGATGGGCACGCACCTCGTCGCTCATGCCGCAGCCGCTGTCCGCGATGCGGAGGCCGACGAAGCGGCCGGGCTGAGCGGCCCCGAAACACGCGGCGGCTCCGGCGGCGTCGAGCGGCGCGAGCGCGGTTTCCAGCGTCAGGCGCCCCCCGCCCGGCATCGCGTCCCGGCTGTTCACCGCCAGGTTCAGGATGATCTGTTCGAGCTGCGTCCGGTCGGCCTCGATGGCAGGCAAACCGGGCGCGAGCACGGCGGACATCCGAATGTCCTTCCCGATCACCCGCCCGAGCATGCGCTCCATGCCCGCGACGACCTCGTTGAGATCGACGGCGTCCATCCGCAGGACCTGCTTGCGGCTGAAGGCGAGCAGGCGGCGGGTCAGCTCCGCCGCTTGCCGGCAGGCCTTTCCGATCTCCTCGAGGTCGACATGCACCGGATGCTGCGGCCCGAGCTGCGCGCTCGCCAGGTCGCCGAAGCCCAGGATCACTCCGAGGTGGTTGTTGAAGTCGTGAGCGACCCCGGCGGCGAGCTGTCCCAGAGTTTCCAGCTTCTGGAGTTGCCGGACCTGCTCCTGGCTTTGCCGTAGCGCCTCCTCCACGCGCCGGCGCTCCACCCGCTCCGCGCGCTCGCGCAGTTCGCGCGCGACGGCGGCGACCAGGCGCGCCGGGCGATCCTTCATGACGTAGTCGCTCGCGCCCGCCTTCATGGCTTCGACGGCGGTCTCCTCGCCGATGGCGCCGGAGACGATGATGCAGGGCAGGTCGGGGGCGGCGGCGCGCACCACCGCGAGGGCCTCCAAGCCGTTCATGCGCGGCAGCGAATAGTCGCAGAGCACGACGTCCCAGGGCCGCGCCGCCAGCGCCGCGCGCAGCGCCTCCGGCGCATCGACGCGCTCCCACGTCGGGTCGAACCCGCCGCGCCGCAGTTCGCGCACGAGGAGCGCGGCGTCGTCTTCCCGGTCCTCGACCAGCAGGACCGACAGGGGTTGCACGCTCGGCTCACCCCGGGGCGACATCACGCGCATCACGATCCACCTCCAGTCTCCCGCCGGCCGTGACCCCGTTCACCGCGCGGGCGGGGTCCCGGGAATGGGGGTCTTCCAGCCCTGGGGGGGCGACTCATTCACCTCCACCCAGTAGCGACCGATGAATTGCAGCGTCGCGCGAAACTCGTGGAAGTCCACCGGCTTGCGCACGTAGCTGTTCGCGCCGAGGCGATAGCTCTCGCGGAGGTCCAGGTCGCTTTTCGAGGAGGAGAGAATCACCACGGGCAGGGACTGGGTACGCCGCTCGGCGCGGAGGCGGCGCAGGGTTTCGAGTCCGTCCACCTTGGGCAGCTTGAGGTCGAGGAGGACGACCACGGGGAGAGCGGCGCGCTCGCGTGCGGAAGAGCGGCCGGCGGCGAGCAGAAACTCGAGCGCCGCCTCGCCGTCGCGCACGATCTCCACCGGCACGGGCGTGCAGGCAGCGCCGAGCGCAAGCAGGGCGAGTTCCTGATCGTCGCTCAGGTCTTCGACGAGCAACAGGTATTTACCTGGTACCGGCACGACCGTCTACCCCAAGGTGAAGTGAAAAGCGGCGCCCTGCTCCGGCGCACCCTGCGCCCAGACCCGTCCGCCGTGGCGGTGCACGATGCGCTGAACGATGGCCAGGCCGATGCCGGTGCCCTCGAATTCGTCCTCCCCGTGGAGGCGTTGAAAGGGGGCGAAGAGCTTCTCGGCGTAGGCCATATCGAAGCCGGCGCCGTCGTCGCGCACGAAGAAGACCGGGCCTTCCGCGGCGCGCTCGACGCCGAACTCGATGCGGGCGCGGGGATGCCTGCCGGTGAACTTCCAGGCATTGCGCAGCAGGTTCTCCAGGAGGCAGGTCAAGAGGCCGGGGTCGCCCCGGACCGTCAGGTCGGGTGCGATGGCGAACTCGACCGTGCGGTCGGGGGCGGCGCGGCGCAATTCGTCGGCGATGGCCGCGGCGATGCGGCTGAGATCGACCACCTCGGAGCGGAGGCAGGCGCGGCCGAGCCGCGAGAGCTCGAGCAGGTCGTCGATCAGTTCGCCCATGCGGCGGCTGGCGGCGCACATGCGCTCCAGGTAGTGGACGCCCTTCTCGTCGAGCCGGGGGCCGTAGTTCTCGACGAGCGTCTGGCCGAAGCCTGCGATGGCGCGCAGCGGTGCGCGCAGATCGTGGGAGACGGAGTAGCTGAAGGCCTCCAGTTCGCGGTTGGCGCGCTCGGCGGCTTCCATGGCGTCGTGCAGCGCGGTGGCCGCGCGCTTCTGCTCCGTGATGTCGCGGGCGACGAGGGACACGCCGATGAGGGCGCCGGACCCGTCCCGGATCGGGGACATGCTGGAGGAGACCTCGATGCGGCGGCCGTCCGCGGTGAGCCGCGTCGCCTCGAGCGTGCGGCGGGGCTCGGCGCGCCGGAGCGCGCGGATGCGCTCCGCGATGTCGTCGGGCCGGTCGGGCGGCACGAGCACCGCGATGGGGCGGTCGAGCATCGCGTGCGCGGGGTAGCCGAAGATGCGCTCGGCGCCGGCGTTCCAGCTCTGGACGATCCCCTCCAGGTCGCAGCCGACGATCGAATCGTCGCACGACTCGACGATGGCCGAGAGGCGGGACCGATCGAGCTCGGAGCGCTGGAGGCGCGCCACCTGCTCGCGCACGAGCGCGGTCTTGCGCGCGAGCTCGACGAAGACCATGACCTTGGAGACGAGGATGTCCGGAACCACGGGCTTGAAGATGTAGTCCACGGCGCCGAGGTGATAGGCGCGTCGGACGTCTTCCTCGGCGCGGTTGGCGGCGGTCAGGAAGATGATCGGGGTGGAGCGGGAGCGTTCGCGCCGGCGCAAGAGCGTGGCGGTCTCGAATCCGTCCATGCCGGGCATGAGGACGTCGAGGAGGATGACGGCGAAGTCCTCGCGCAGCACGCACCGCAGCGCCTCCTCGCCGGAGTGCGCGAGGACGAGGTGCCGGCTGACCCCCTCGAGCATCGCCTGGAGGGCGAGCAGCGCCTCCGGATAGTCGTCGACGATGAGGATGCTGACGCGGTCCTGCGCCGCGTGTTCCTCCGGGGCCGGCGGGCTAGCGGATTCGTCGGTAGAGGCGATGTCGCGTGCTGATCCGTTCATAGGCGGCCTGATCGGGAAAGGACAGCGGTCCGTCTTTCGCCCCGAGCGCGAGGATGCCGAACCGGCCGATGCTGTCGTAGAGGAGTTGCTGTACGCGCGTGCGCAGGGAGTCGTTCAGGTGCACCAGGAGATCGCGTCCGAGGATGAGGTGGAATTCATTGATCGAACGGTCGGTGACGATATTGTGCTGCGCGAACACGAGCCCGCGGCGCAGGGCCGGATCGAAGGTCGGACGTCCGCCGACCGCGGGAAAATACTCGGCCAGCGTGCGTGTGCCGCCGGCCCTGGCGTAGCGCGCCGCCGCCTCGTCGAGCTCCTCCGCGGGGTAAGCGCCGGCCCGCGCCCGGGCCAGCAGTTCCTCGCAGAGCTCGGTCCCGTAGATGCGGCTGCGCTCGGCGAGCCCTGCCTCGCGGAGCAGGATCGCCAGCGAGTAGACCTCTTCCCCACCGGCGCACCCCGCGACCCACAGCCGCGCGAAGGGATGGGTGCGGAGCAGCGGGACGACCAGGCGGCGGAGCGCGCGATAGAACTCGGGCGACGAGAAGAGCCGGGTGCGGCGGCTGGACAGGGCCAAGAGGAGCCGGCGCATGCAGGCGGGCTCGACCAGCAGGCGCTCGGTCAGCGCGGTGACGCTGCGCACGCGCTGGGCGCGCACGGTATCACCGACCGCCCTCCGGACAAAGCCGTAGGAATAGTCGCGGTAGTCGACGCCGTAGCGGCGGTACATGCCCTCCAGGAGAAGCTGGATTTCGGTCGCTTCCACTTCGGGGTTGCGCTGGAGCGTGGCCATGGCGCGGCAACCTGACACAAGCGCGCGGCTCGCCGCCCCGGGACCGAACCGGCCGCAGGGCGGAGCAACGCAGGTTGGAGGATCGAATCGTCGTCGGCTCCGCGGTGAGCGGCGGTCGCAATGGCCGCCGTTGCCGGCCCTTCGAGTGCAGCCGAGGACGCCTGCACCACAACTACGTCAGACCCCGCGAACAATTCCCGAGGCGCGCGGGACCCTGGTGGCGCAGGCGTCCTCGCCTGCGCCGCGAGCTCTCCGGCGCCGGAGCCCCCGGGCCCAGGTCCGATCACCGGAGCGAGGCACCCACGCCCGATGGGGGCCTATGCGACCGCCGCTTCCGGCGGAATCACCAGCCGCAGGCCGTCCGCAGGGGCCCTTCGTTCCGCCTGAAGGCGGAACTACGAACGCACGTGGGCGCCGGGCAGCATTCCCCGGCCGCGTCGCGGCGCGAACCTGAGCGCGCGCCGCGTCGCGGCGCGAACCCGCACGCGAGCCGCGTGGCCCGGCTACCGGTACAGCCACACCCGGAGCAGCGACAGGAGCTGCTCGGTATCGACGGGCTTCGCGATGTAATCGGAGGTCCCCGCCTCGATGCACTTCTCGCGGTCCCCCTTCATCGCTTTCGCCGTCAGCGCGATGATCGGCAAATCCCGGAAGGCCTCCATGCGGCGGATCGCGCGCGTCGCCTCGTAGCCGTCCATTTCCGGCATCATCACGTCCATCAGCACCATGTCGATGCCGGGCGTGGAGGTCAGGAGATCGATCCCCTCCTGTCCGCTCTCGGCGTACGCGACCTGCATCTTGTGGTGCTCCAGGATGCTGGTGAGCGCGAAGATATTGCGCACGTCGTCGTCGATGATCAGCACCTTCTTGCCGGCCAGGAGCGGATCGGCCTGGTGCACCTGCTGGAGCATGCGGCGCTTGGCCTCGGGCAGGTTGGCCTCGACGCGATGGAGGAAGAGCGCGGTCTCGTCGAGCAGGCGCTCCGGGGAGCTGACGTCCTTGACGACGATCGCCTCGGCCACGCGGCGCAGTTCGGTCTCCTCGCGCCGCGAGAGTTCCTTGCCGGTGTAGATGATGATCGGCAAATCGCGCAGGCCCAGCTCGGTCTTGATCTTCTCGATGAGCTGCGGGCCCGACAGGTCGGGCAGCATCAGGTCGAGCACCATACAGTCGAAATGCTCGGCACGCAGCGCCTTGAGCGCCTCCGCGGCGGTGGCCACGGCGGTGATCTGGATGTCCTTCTCGGTCACCAGCTCGACCATCGACTGCCGCTGCGCGTCGTTGTCCTCGACCACGAGGAGCTTGCGCAAGCTGCGTTCGACGAAGTCCTTCATCCGGGTGAGGGCATCGGCGAGCGCCTCCTTGGTCGCGGGCTTCTGGAGGAAGTCGAGGGCGCCGAGCTTGCGCGCGCGCTGCCAGTCCTCGTCCACCGAGATGATGTGGACCGGGATGTGGCGCGTGAAGGAATCGTGCTTCAGGCGGTCGAGGACGGTCCAGCCGTCGGCGTCGGGCAGGCGCAGATCGAGCGTGATGGCGGCCGGGCCGTATTCGCGGGCCAGGGCGATCGCCTGATTCGCGCGCAGGGAGACGATGCCCTTGAAGCCGCGTTCGCGCGCCATGTCGAGGAGGATGCGGGCGAAGTCGGCGTCATCCTCGACGATGAGGAGGACCCGATCGAGGGGCTGGATGAAGGTGCGGTCGTCGGCGATGCGCGGCTCCACGCTGGCGGGCATTTCGGCCTCCAGGACGGCGGTCGAGAGCTGCTGGGCGCGCTCCGGAGCGGCGCCGTCGGCGGACGGGGTCGGCAGGCGGCGCGCCGGACGCTCCTGCGGACGCGCCTTCGGCGGCGGCGTGTAGGTCAGCGGCAGGTAGAGGGTGAAGGTGCTGCCGCGGCCGACTTCGCTGACCAGGCAGACCTCGCCGCCGAGCAGGCGCGCGATCTCGCGGCTGATCGACAGGCCGAGGCCGGTGCCGCCGTACTTGCGGCTGGTGCTGCCTTCGGCCTGCTGGAAGGCCTCGAAGATGATCTGCTGCTTGTCCAACGGGATGCCGATGCCGGTGTCGCGCACGGCGAAGGCGATCACGCCGGGCGCCCGGTTGAGCAGCTCCTGGTCGGCGCTCCAGCCGGCCTGCGCGATCCCCATCAAGAGGTGGACGGAGCCGGTTTCGGTGAACTTGAAGGCGTTCGAGAGCAGGTTCTTGAGCACCTGCTGCAGACGTTTCGCGTCGGTCTCCATGTGCACCGGGAGGTCGGCGGCGGGTTCGATGCCGAAGGTCAGGCCCTTCGCCTCGGCGACTTGCCGGAACGTGCGTTCGACGTAGCCGCCGAGATCGGCGAAACCGACCTCGCTGACCTCGACCGTGACGGTGCCGGACTCGATCTTGGAGAGGTCGAGGATGTCGTTGATCAGCTCCAGGAGATCGGAGCCGGCCGAGTGGATGGTCTTGGCGAAGTCCACCTGTTTCACGGTCAGATTGCTATCGGTGTTTTCCCCGAGCATCTTGGCGAGGATGAGGAGGCTGTTGAGCGGGGTGCGCAGCTCGTGGGACATGTTGGCGAGGAATTCGGACTTGTACTTCGAGGTCAGGGCGAGCTGTTCGGCCTTCTCCTCGAGCGCGCGCCGCGCCTCTTCGACCTCGCGGTTCTTGCGTTCGACCTCGGACTTCTGGGCGGAGAGCAGGCGCGCCTTCTCTTCCAGCTCCTCGTTGGTCTGGCGCAGCTCTTCCTGCTGCTTTTTCAGGAGTTCCTCGGACTTCTTGAGGGTCTTGGCCTGGTCTTCGAGCCGGCGATTGGTCTCGGTGAGTTCGCGCTGCTGGCTCTGCAGCTCGCCGGCCAGCTTCTGCGACTGCTTGAGCAGGTCCTCGGTGCGCATGGTCGCGGCGATGGTGTTGGGCACGATGCCGATCGACTCGGTGAGCTGCTCGAGGAAGACCAGGTGGGTATCGTTGAACCGCTGGAAGGAAGCGAGCTCGATGACCGCCTTGACCTGGCCTTCGAAGAGCACGGGCAGCACCGCGATGTTGAGCGGCTTGGCCTCGCCCAGGCCGGAGGAGACCTGGATGTAGTCGGTCGGCACGTCGGTGATCAGGATCTTCTCCTTTTCGAGGGCGCACTCGCCGATCAGCCCCTCGCCGAGCTTGAAGCGGTTGGCCAAGTGCTTGCGCTCCTTGTAGGCGTAGCTGGCGAGGAGCTTGAGGATGCGCGCGCCGTCCGGGTCGGCGTCTTCGAGGTAGAAGACCCCGTGCTGCGCGGAGACCAGCGGCGCCAGCTCGGAGAGGATGAGCTTCGAGACCGTGAGCATGTCGCGCTGGCCCTGGAGCATGCGCGTGAACTTGGCGAGGTTGGTCTTGAGCCAGTCCTGTTCGGCGTTCTTGCGCGTCGTGTCCTTGAGGTTGCGGATCATCTCGTTGATGTTGTCCTTGAGGGCGGCGACCTCGCCCTGGGCCTGCACGCCGATCGCGCGGCTGAAATCGCCCTGCGTGACCGCGGTCGCGACCTCGGCGATCGCGCGCACCTGGGTCGTCAGGTTGGCGGCGAGCTGGTTGACGTTGTCGGTGAGGTCGCGCCAGCTCCCGGCGGCGCCGGGGACCTTCGCCTGGCCGCCCAGCTTGCCCTCGATGCCGACCTCGCGCGCTACGGAGGTGACCTGATCGCCGAAGATCGCCAGCGTGTCGATCATGCCGTTGATGGTGTCCGCCAGGGTGGCGATTTCGCCCTTGGCGTCGAAGACCAGCTTGCGCTTGAGGTCGCCGTTCGCGACCGCGGTGACGACGGTGGCGATGCCGCGGACCTGCGTGGTCAGGTTGGAGGCCATCGAATTCACGTTGTCGGTCAAGTC
>JACRIP010000557.1 GCA_016220045.1 Planctomycetota bacterium | reverse complement strand
CCGCCCCGCCCCCTCCCCGCGCGGTCATCGAGCTCACCGACGTGCACAAGATCTACCGGATGGGGAGCACCGACGTCCCGGCGCTGGCCGGCGTCAGCCTGCGCTTCGAGATCGGCTCCTTCTGGGCGATCATGGGCCCGAGCGGCTCGGGAAAGAGCCCCATTCTCAACCTGCTCGGCTGCCTGGATCGCCCGACCTCCGGCGCCTACCGCCTGCAGGGCGAGGACGTCAGCCGCCTGCCCGACGACCGGCTCTCCGAAATCCGCCTGAGTCGCCTCGGCTTCATCTTCCAGTCCTTCAACCTCATCGCCCAGCTCAGCGTACGGGAGAACATTGAGTTGCCGCTCTACTACCTGGGGTGGGAGGCGACGGCCGCCGCCGCCCGCGCCGCGGAGCTGGCCGACCGCGTCGGGCTCGGTAATCGCCTCACGCATCGCCCGAGCGAACTGTCGGGCGGCCAGCAGCAGCGGGTCGCCATCGCGCGCGCGCTCGCGAACGACCCGGAGATCCTGATGGCCGACGAGCCCACCGGCAACCTCGACTCCGCCACCGGCGAGCAGATCATGGGCATGTTGCACGAGCTGCACGCCCAGGGCAAGACCATCGTCATGGTCACGCACGAGGCGGACGTCGCGGCGCACGCCACGCAGCGCCTGCACATGCGCGACGGTCGGGTCGAGCGCGTCGACGGGCCGGCCAGGGCGGAGGGACCGCGATGAGAGGGAAGATCCTCGGCGCGCGGCTCGCGCGCGAAGTGCAGCTCGGGATCAAGACCCTGCTCCTGCACAAGCTGCGGTCCTTCCTCACCATGCTCGGCGTGGTCTTCGGCGTGGCCAGCGTGATCGCGATGCTGGCGGTCGGCGAAGGCGCGAGCCGGGACGCGCTCGCGCAGATCCGCAAGCTCGGCAGCAACAACCTGCTGATCAGCTCGATCAAGCCGCCCGACGACCTCAACGTCGGCGGCAGCGGTCGCGTGCGCATGCTCGTCTACGGCCTGAGCTACCAGGACGAGGGGCGCATCCGCGAGACCCTGCCCGCGGTCGCGCGCGCGGTTCCGGCCAAGACCGTACGCAAGGAGGGCCGCCTCGGCGAACGCATGATCGAGCTGCGCGTCGTCGGCACCACCCCCGACTGGTTCGACCTCGTCCCCCGCCCCATCCTCGCCGGTCGGGTAATGACCCCACTCGACCGCGAGCGTCAGTCCAGCGTCGCCGTCCTCACCGAATTCGGCGCGCGCAAGCTCCTCGCCGCCGCCAACACCATCGGCCAGGTCCTGAAGCTCGGCACCCAGTACTTCGAGGTCATCGGCATCGTCCAGAGCGAGGGCGGCTCGGGCAGCGGCATCCAGACGCCCGACCAGGACGTGGACGCCTACATTCCGCTCGAGGTCGCGCGCGATCGCTTCGGCGACGTCACGCAGAAGATCTCGGCCGGTTCGCGCGAGCGCGAAATGGTCGAACTGCACCAGCTCATCGTGGAGGCGAAGACGCTGGACGACGTCGAGCCGCTGGCGGCGGCGCTGGAGGCCATGCTGGCGCGCTTCCATCCGAAAAAGGACACGCGTATCAGCGTGCCGCTCGCGCTCTTGCGCCAGGCGGAGGCGACCAAACGTACCTTCAACGTCGTGCTCGGCTCGATCGCGGGGATCAGCCTCTTGGTGGGCGGCATCGGGATCATGAACATCATGCTGGCGAGCGTGACGGAGCGCACGCGCGAGATCGGCGTGCGGCGGGCGATCGGGGCGAAGCGCCGGCAGATCGTCGCGCAGTTCCTGATCGAGACGGTCGTGCTCTCGTGCTCAGGTGGAGTCCTGGGAGTGGCGGTGGGGGCTGCGATCCCGGCGGTGATCACCTACGCGGCGGGGATGCCGACGGTGGTGACGCCGTGGAGCATTGCGCTGGCGTTCGGGATTTCGGCGGGGGTGGGCGTGGTCTTCGGGCTCTATCCGGCGGCGCGCGCGGCCTGGCTGGACCCGATCGAGGCGCTGCGGCACGCGTGAGGGCGGCGGGCGGGACGGTGGCAGGCGGGAGGGAGGTGGCGGGGCGCGGGGCAACGAGGGTGGCGCGGACCCGCGCGCGGGGAGCGGACGGATTGTAGATTGAAGAATGTAGATTGCAGGTTGACTCTCAGGAGCGAACGGGGAAGGACCGAGGCAAGGATCGGCACGGATCGGGCCGCTGCGCCCAGTGCTTCGCGCACAAGCCGAGGCCAAACGTTCCGCGCGGCATTCCCCCGGGAGCACGACCGGTCATGCCGACGGATACCCCGTCGATCCGTAGGGGCGGGCCTTGGGCTGTCCCCCGAAAGCGGAGGCGAAGGGGGATGCCCGCCCCGCCTGCCGGCAACTTCGGCGCTGCGGGGCGCCCACAAGGGGCGCCCCTACCGCAACGCGCAGGTGCGGTCGTGCACCCCGTTCCCCCGCCTCCCCCCTCGACGCACCGCGCGAATCCCCTTGCGCCCCCCGCGCCGGAGTCACTACAATTCGGCGCATGAGCCTACCCTCCCCCCGCGGTCGCCACCGCCGCCCCCGCGGCCGCGCGGCGCCCGCCCTTCTGGGCGCAGCCCTGCTGATCCTGCTGGCGGTCGCGCCGGCGCGCCGGCCGGCGACGGCGCAGGACGCGGCGGAGGCCGACGACGCCACCCCCGCGCCGCGCGTCCTTTTCGTCTCTCGGGCAACCACCGGAGACGCCGGCGACGGCCGGTCCTGGCGCACCGCCTGGTCCACGATCGAGTCCGCCCTCGCGGACGCGCGCGACGGCGACGAAATCTGGGTCGCGGCCGGGACCTATACGCCCGCCGCCACCGTCTCCGGCCGGGATGCCACCTTCCAGCTCTGGGAAGGTGTCTCCCTCTACGGCGGTTTCGCCGGGCACGAAGCCAATCGCGGGGCGCGCGACCCCGAGGCCCACCCGACCATCCTTAGCGGCGACATCGGCCGCGCCGGAAACGCCGCCGACAACTGCTACCACGTCGTCACCGGCGCCGACCGCGCCCTGCTCGACGGCTTCGTCATCCAGGGCGGAAACGGCCGCGACGAGCCCGACGCGGCGCCTGCGCCCGCGCCGAACCCGGGCGTCGGCCCGCCCCCCGTCGCCGGCGGCCCCCCGCCGGGCGCCGGGCTGCACACCTCGCCCGCGGCCGTACTCGCCGCCCCGCCGCGCAGCGCCGGCGGCGGTCTGCTCTGCTTTCGCACCGCCCCCGTCGTGCGCAACTGCACCTTCCGCGACAACGTCGCGCTCAAGGGCGGCGCCGTCTACGCCATGACCGCCCGCACCCTCCCCGCACCCGGCGCGACGCCCCCCCACGCCCCCGCCCCGCGCTTCGTCGACTGTACCTTCGAGCACAATCGCGCGCTCCTGCGCGGCGGCGCCGCCGCCCACGACCTCGGGACTTCCCCGGTGTACGAAGGCTGCCGCTTCCTCGACAACGCCTGCGACGACAAGGGCGGCGGCATGTACAACGACTTCGGATGCGCGCCGGTCCTGGTCCAGTGCCTGTTCGCGCGCAACGCCGCCTGGACCGCGGCGGCGCTCGGCAACGACGGCGGCTCCTCCCCCCTGCTCGTCCACTGCACCCTCGCGCGCAACCGCGCGCGCGATCTCGGGGGTTCACTGTACCAGGGCACCGGCCCCGCGAACGACCCGGTGCTGGTCGGCTGTATCGTCTGGGGGAACGCGTGCGGGGTCGGACCGGCCGAGCCCGCCGCGACGGCCGGCATCGACAACTGGCACGATAGCCGCCCGGTGATCACCGGATCGTGCGTCCAGGGCGGCGATCCGGGGGCGGGCAATCTCGACGCCGATCCGCGCTTCCGCGACGCCGCGGGCGGCGATTTCCGCCTCGCGCCCGACTCCCCGTGCGCCGGCGCCGGCTACACCGCGGCCCCGCCCCGCGCGGACTGGGAACGGATGCGTGCGCGCGCGGTCGCCCGCGGCGCCCCGACCGGCGGAACCGGCGACAGCGACGAACCATCCGCCGCCCCCGGCTCCGCCTCCGATTCCGCCTCCCGCACCGCCGCGCCGACGGCGCAAGCGGTGGTGCGCGTGCAGGCAGACAGCACCGCGCGCGCGCCCGATGGCCGGAGCTGGGCCACCGCCTATGCGGACCTGCAGGCGGCGCTCGACCTCGCATGGCGGTCCGACGGCGAAGTGTGGGTGGCCGCCGGCAGCTACCGGCCTACCGCGGGGGTCGGCCGCGGCCGCGCCTTCCGCCTGCGACCCGGCGTCGCCCTGTACGGGGGCTTCGCCGGCGACGAGGAGAAACGCCCTCAGCGCGACCCGGCGGCGCACGTCACCGTCCTGAGCGGCGATCTCGGCCGTGCCGGCGACCCCAGCGACAATGCCTACCACGTGTTGATCGGCGCCGAGTACGCCCGCCTCGACGGCGTCACGATCACCGGCGGCAACGCCGACGGCGACACCTACGATGCCAAGGGCGGCGCCCTGATCAACTACCGCCGATCCCCGCAGGGCAGCCCGGGCGACCCCAGCCGCGTCGGCGGCTCGACGACGCTGGTCAACTGTCGCCTCACCGACAATGCGGCGCGCGAGGGCGGCGCCCTCTACAACTACGACCGCGGCTGGATCGACGTGGTCGATTGCACGTTCCAGCGCAATCGCGCGGAGAACGGCGGCGCAGTGCTGGACCGCGTGGGCGTGCGCAGCGTGTACACGCGCTGCTTCTTTCTCGACAACCGCGCGACGCGGCGCGGCGGCGCCTTCTACGTGGATTACGGGAGCCACGCCACCCTGGTCGCCTGCCGCTTCTCAGGCAACGAAAGCGCCGGCCACGGCGGCGCGGTCTACGTCCTCTCGCGCGCCTCCCAGCTCGGCCCCTCCACCGCCGACTTCTCCGCCTGCCGCTTCGACGACAACGCGGCGGCGGGGCGGGGCGGGGCGATCGCCGTTACCGACCAGGCCTTCATCTGGGCCGGGCGCTGCACCTTCGACGGCAACACCGCGCACGGCGGGGCCGGGGGCGGAGGCGGGGGCGGAGTCGCGGTCTACTTCTACGGCCACGCCCTGCTCCAGGGCTGCCTCCTCGACCGCAACCGCGCCGACGAAGGCGCCGACGACCTCGACGTCGACCCGCTCTCCGCCGGAATGGAGATCAGGTAGGGCCGGGGAAGACCTGAGGTGCTTCGGACGCGGGTGAGCCCCCCCCGGACGCCCCGAGACGGGCGGGGATTGTCACATTGTCACATTGTCACATTGATTCCCCACGTCACCCGGGCGCCTACCCCCACCCGCAGCCGCCGGTGGCATCGTCTGTCGGCAGTTCGCTCGGCGAGCAATCCCGATGGGGCATGACAACGGCGGAGGGGCGCGCACCGATCTCGATGGTAGCCCCGCCGTGAGCGGCGGACGCCGGAGTCCCGGCCTGGGCGGTGGAGCTCGTGTCCCCCGCGGTGTTGTAGGGGCGGGCCTTGTGCCCGCCCCCTGCCGGCTTGGCTAACAACCCTTGCCGGCCCGGCCACGATGGGGCGGCCACAAGGGCCGCCCCTACATGGCGATTCGCGTGCGGAATTGGCGCGACAGTTTGGCGACCGTCTCTTCAGGCGGCATGAAGGGCCACTGCGTCCGGGCCACGGCCGGCGCTGCCGCCTGAGGAATGAGACTATGTGTCAATCCCACTATGCGACAATCCGCCCTCCCCTCCCGCCCCTCCTCAGTCGCCGAGCTTCTTCTCCATGTCGAACTTTTCCTCGTCCTCCGCCACGACGACGTGGCAGAGGTCGCAGTCCTGCTTGATCACGCGCCCCGCCCGCGACGTGTGATTGTCGTCGTGACAGCGGAAGCAGCCGGGGAAATCCTCGTGTCCGGAATTCACCGGATAGGTCCCCCAGCCGATCTTCATCCGCGGATAGACGTTGCGCTTCCAGACGGCGGCGACCGCACGTCCGGCGCCCGCGATCTCCGCTGCCTTCGCCTTCGCGACCTCCGGGTACTTCTCGCCGTAGTAGTCGGTCAGACCGCGCCCGATCGCCGCCTCCGCCTCCTCGCCGTTCGCATACTCGGCCTTGAGCAACTTGAGACCCTGCTGCTTCAGGTACGGCAGCCCGAGGTCGACGCCCCCGCGCGCCAGCGCGACATCGAGCGCCCGGTTCGGCAACTGGAACTCGTGCGTCGGCCGATTGTGGCAGTCGATGCAGTCCATCGTCCGCTTCTCCGCCTTCCCCTGCGCGACCAGCGCCTCCAGCGCCGCCGCGTCCTTCGCCGGGTCCTTCTCGGCGCCCGCCACCGCGAAGATCTCCACCTCGCCGTTCGGGCGCTTCACCTGCACCCAGGGAATCTCCTGACGCTTGGAGTCGGTCGAAATGTAGGTGATCTCGTTCGCGGTCGCAACGTGCCAGTGAATCCCCGCGCCGCGCCCGCCGTCCACCCGCGCGCCGCCGAGTTTGAGCATCACCGCCGTGGTCAGCCGCGTGTTCTTCTCGTCGGACTTGAACTTCGTCCGCACCCACATGCGATCGCCATGGAACTTGTCCGGCCAGTGGCACCGCTCGCAGGTCTCGCGCGACGGACGCAGGTTGTGCACCGGGCTCTTGATCGGCTTGTCGTATCCTCCAGCATTCACCCGATACACCTGGCGGAGGCCGGCGAGCTTGTAGCGCACGAACATGTCCGCACCCGGCCCGATGTGGCACGCGACGCAGTGCGTGCGCGAGTGCGGCGAGTCCTGGTAGGCCGCGTACTCCGGCTCCATGACCGAGTGGCAGACGGTGCCGCAGAAGGCGTTCGAGTCCATGAACTCCACGCCCTGGTAGCTCATGGTCCCGAGCACGACGGCGTTCACCACGGTGAGCACGGTGAATACCAGGAAGCGGCGGCGATGCGCGACGTTGCCAAAGTCGATCTGCGGCCAGCCTTCGTTGCCGGTGAAGCGGTTGCCCCCGCCGCGCCAGCGCTGGAGCAGGATGCCGACCGGGATCAGCGCGAGGCCGGCGAGGAAAACGCCCGGCATCACCATGTAGATCAGGATGCCGATGTACGGCTGGTGGAACGGCTGGTAGATGTCCATCGCCATCAGGGCGAGGAAACCAAAGACCGCCACGGTGGTCAGGGTCGAGCCGATCAGGCTGATGAAGTTGCTGCAGACGAGCGCGATGAAGGACCAGAAGATTCGGATTCCCTTGAGGACGAAGGTCATGTCGGCCATCCTTTCGTGGGTTGCGCCCCTTCGGCGGTGAGGCCTAGCAATCCGCGCACCCGAGGCAGCGGCCGACGGAGGTGGGCAGGGATGACACGGCGCGATGCGGGCCGATCGGAGATCCCGCAGATGCGCTCCGCGTGCAGCGAAGGTATTTCTACCCATGTCGGCGGGGAATTGCGAGAAATTCCCCACTCACTGGCCCTCTGGGGCGGGGAGAGGAGGTATGCCATGGGTGGGAGAGGCGGCGGGCGGCGGTAGGCGGGTGCAGGAGCAGGGAGGGACTGGGTAAAATAGCACGCGGGGGCGGAGTCCCAGATCGTGGGATCTCTCCACCCCCGCGAGGTTCTGCAGGTGGATGCCACCATCCGCCTAGAAGTCGATCTGGAAGCGCGTGAGGTGGCCGACGCGCAGGGTGAGCCACGGGTAGCGCTTCCAGCCGACGTAGCCGTCGCGGAGTTGCGCCGCCCCCTTGCCGAGATCGAACTGCACCTTGTACTCGTAGTCCTTCCAGAAACTGCCGTCGACCTGGATGCGGGCCTCGCGCACGAAGAAGCTGTCGTTGGCGCGCGACGACTGGAGGAACCAGCGGGACTGGGTGATGAGGCGGCCGCCGACGTGGGCGTCGAAGTTCCCGTCCTCGGCGGCGAGTTTGGCGCCGTCGTGGAAGGAGGCCTTGATCGAGACTTCCTTCCTGGCGGGGGAGGGGGCGGCCGGGGCGGCGGCAGCGGCGGCTGGCGCATGCACCGGGCAGCCGGCCTGAAGGCCGGCAACGAACCCGGGCTGAAGCCCGGT
>JACRIP010000061.1 GCA_016220045.1 Planctomycetota bacterium | reverse complement strand
TACGACAGCCGCTGAAGGCGTACCCGCGAACGGGCAGGCCTTGCGAGCAGCATCCCTGGCCGGGCGACCCTGGTTGCCCGATCGCAAACAGCGTTGCAGCGCCGGCCGCGACCGGGCGGCGGCGCCGGAAAGGAGCACGTGAACACCTCCGGGCCAGGAGTCGATTTCGGCGCGGCCGCCGGCGACTACGCGCGGCATCGGCGCGGCTTTCCCCCGCTCCTGTTCGAGTTGCTCGCCGGGTTCGGCATCGGCCGGCCCGGGCAGCAGGCGCTCGAGGTGGGGACCGGGACCGGCTCCCTGGCGCGCGGACTGGCCGGCGCCGGCGCGCGGGTCGTGGGGCTTGATCCCTCCGCCCCGCTGATGGCGGAGGCGCGCGCGCTCGATCGCGAACAGGGCATCGCGACGGCCTACGTGCGCGCGCGGGCCGAGCGCACCCCCTTTCGCGCCGCGAGCTTCCACCTGGTCGCCGCCGGACAGTGCTGGCACTGGTTCGACGGGCCGGCGGCGGCGGCCGAATGCCGTCGCCTGCTGCGCCCGGGCGGGCGGGTGCTGATCGCGCACTTCGATTACCTCGCGCGGCCGGACAATGCGGCCGGCCTGAGCGAGACGATCCTGCTGCGCTACCATCCGCAATGGCCGATGGCGGGTGCGGACGGCATCTACGATCGCTGGCGGCCGCACCTGACGGGGGCGGGCTTCGGCGGGCTGCAGTCGCTCTACCGCGAGGTCGAGGTCGAGTATTCGCCGGAGGCGTGGCGCGGGCGGATGCGGGCCTGCAATGGGGTACTGGCAATCCCCGAGCCGGAGCGGCGGGCCGCCTTCGATGCGGAGCTGGCGCGCGAGCTGGCGCGCGCCTTCCCGGGGGCGCGGCTGGTCGTGCCGCATCGCGTGTTCGCGCTGTGGGGCGAGAGGTAGGGGGGGGCGGGGAGGGGGGCGGGGCGCGAGGGTGACGCGGACATCCCCCCACCCCGCCCACCCCCGCGGCGGCGGGGGAGGGGGACCACGCACGTGCGGGAGGCCCATGGCGGGCGCTGCGGCGGGGGAGGGGGACTGCGCGCGTGCGGGAGGTGCGTGGCAGGCCGGGCGGCGGGGGAGGGGGAGCGCGCACAGGGACGGAATTCGCCGCGCCGGCGGGCGCTTTTCTGCTATAATCCGCCCCCCGATTCACCGTGTGCTCCCGTGCGAGAGATGCCGTGCACGAACTCGTCGGCGCGGTCGTGAAGACCGCCTTCCAGGTGCTGATCGTCGTGGGCGTGATCACCGTCGTGATCGCCATCCACTCGTGCGTGGCGCGGCCGCCGCTGGCGCCGACCGCCCCGGCGGCGGCGGCGCCCGAGGCCTCGCTGATGGGCTTGTCGGGTCCGCCGTACCTGGCCGTCGGGCTGGCCGCCGCCGGCGGCGTCCAACCCGCCACCGTCGCCGTGGACGGCGCCTGGAAGATCTTCCTCGACCGCTCCGCCACCCCGGCGCGGAGCGGCGCCTCCCTCGCCCCCGTGCGCGTCTCCTGGGCGCCCAACGGCATCTTCGTGGGCAACGAGGAGCTCGCCGCCAACGAGCTGGAGATCGCCCCCGAGCGGGACGGGACCGTCCGCGTCGGCCGCCGCGCCTACCACGGGCGCCTGCGCCTGCGCCGCGGCTCCGGCAACCGCCTGATCGTCGCCAACCTCGTCGATCTGGAAAGCTACCTGTCCGGCGTGATCTCCGGCGAGATGAAACTCGAGTGGCCGGATGCGGCGCTGCGCGCCCAGGCGATCGCCGCCCGCACCTACGCGCTGTGGGAAATGAAACGCACGCGCGGCGGCGACAGCGGATCAGGCGTTGACCTGATGGACGACACCTCCGCCCAGGTCTACCCGGGCATGGAACGCGAGACGCCGAAGGCGCGGCGCGTGGTGGAAGAGACGCGCGGCCAGATCCTGGTCTTCGCCGGCGCGCTCGTGCCCGCGCTCTACCACTCGAACTGCGGCGGGCACACCGAGCCGGGGCATCTCTACTTCGAGGTCGGCGATATCCCGCCGCTGGCCGGCCGCTCCTGCGGCTACTGCGACGGCACGTCGCTGTCGAACTGGAAGGTCGCCTTCCCCAAGAAGGAGATCGCGGATCGCCTGTTCCCGCGCGTGGCGAAACGCACCGTGACGCGCGTGCGGGTAACGCAGGCGGCCCCCGGCGGGCACGCGGCGCTCATCGGCGTGGTCGGCGCGGACACCACGAAAGAGCTGATCTACAACGCCAAGGACTTCCGCCTCGCCCTCGGTCCGGACCGGCTGCGGAGTACGGCGTTCACCCTGCGCGACCTGGGCGCCTCGCTGGAATTCGTCGGCCGGGGGTGGGGCCACGGCGTCGGCCTGTGCCAGTACGGAGCGAAGGGAATGGCGGACCAGGGCTTCCAGGCGCCCGAGATCGTGCAGTTCTACTACCCGGGCGCGGAGCTCGTGCGCATCTACTGACGGCGTTCGACGGCGTTTAAGGACGGCTGAGCGAAGTCAAACCCGCCGAACCGAGTTGCACGACGTCAGGTGGCTCCTCGCGACCCCCGACTACGGTTCGTGACACCAAGGCGCCGTGAACGTCGTTAAACGTCGATAAACGTCGTTGAACGCCGTCGTCGGAGCGATCGGATGCCGGACGCGCCCCTCCGCTACGAATTGCTCGGCCGGGACCCCGGTTCGCGAGCTCGCCTGGGCCGCGTCACCGTCGCGCACGGATCCTTCGACACCCCCGCCTTCATGCCCGTGGGCACCCACGCCACGGTGAAATCGCTCACGCCGCGCGACCTGCGCGAGGCCGGCGTGCAGATCCTCCTGGCGAACGCCTTCCACCTCTCCCTGCGGCCGGGCGAAGCCCTGGTGCGCGAGCGCGGCGGCCTGCACCGGTTCATGGGGTGGGACCGGCCGATCCTGACCGACAGCGGCGGCTTCCAGGTCTTCTCACTGGCGAAGCTCACGTCGATCAGCGACGAGGGCGTGCGTTTCCGCTCGCCGATCGACGGCGCACCGTGCTTTTTTTCGCCGGAGCGGGTGATCGAGATCGAGGAGGCGTTGGGGCCGGACATCGCGATGCCGCTCGACCAGCCGGTGGGGTACCCGTGCGAGCGTGGGCCGGCACGCGCGGCGCTCGACCGCACCCTCGCCTGGGCCGCGCGCTGCCGCAGCGCCCACCGCCGCGCCGATCAGGCCCTCTTCGGCATCGTCCAGGGCGGCGTCTATCCCGACCTGCGCCGCGAGACGGCCGAGCGCCTGCGCGCGCTCGACTTCCCCGGCTACTCCATCGGC
>JACRIP010000060.1 GCA_016220045.1 Planctomycetota bacterium | reverse complement strand
CGAACGCGCGGCGGCGGCCTGCGCGGAGGTCGACGCGCGCGCGACCGAGGCGGGGGACATGGAGCTCTTGGCGCCGGCGCTGCGCGAGGGCGGACTCACGGCGCTGGCGCGCGGCGAATTCCAGCGCGCGGACCAGGCCCTTCGTCAGGCGGATGCCGTAGCGACCGAGGGTGGCTTCGCGGGCGAGCGCGCCCGCGCGCAGCTTGCGCTGTGCGATCTGGCGCTGGCGCTCGCCGACCCGGGCGGCGCGCGCGCGCACCTGGAAGCGGCGCGGGCGGCGGCGAACGCGTCCGGGCTCGAGCACCTGCGCTCGGGGCTGCTCGCGCGGCTGGGCGAAATCGAACTGGCGCCGGCGCTCGACGGCGAGTCGACGCTCTGGGCCCTGCGCGGCGACGCCTGGTCGCCGGGCCTGTCGAGCCTGGGGGTCGCGCAGGCGGCGGGGCGGGCCGAACCGCACCTGCGACGGGCGGAGGCCACCGCACGGGAGCGCTCGCTGCCGCTCGAACGCTTCGAGGCGCTGGCGGCGCTCGCCCGCTGCGCCGCCCTGGCGGGCCGGCTGGAGGAGGCGCCGGATCTCCTGCTCGCCGCCGAACGTCTGCTCGAGGCGATGGGCGCGCCCGACGGGGCACCGGGACTTCACCTGATTCGGGTTGAGACCCTGGTCGCCGCCGGCCGGACCCTGGAGGCGATGGCCACGCTCGACCGGGCCGAGGAGGCGGCTCTGGCCGCGGGCGCGCGCGACCAGGCCTTCCGCGCCCGCGCGGCGCGCCTGGTGCTCATCCAGGGGCTGGGCCAGCCCGAGCGCGCGCAGCGCGAGCTGGCCCGCGCCCTCGACCTCTTCGGCGAAATCACCGGCGGGATTTCCGATCGCAACATCCTCTACGCATATCGCCGTACCCCGGCAGCGGCCGCGCTGCTCTATTATCTTCGTCAGCCGGGGGGCGGGTAGCGCGGAGGCTCCGTGGGCCGCCGCGCGGGTTGGGCGGTTTGGAGGTTTGGCCGTTTGGAGGTTTGGCAGGTTGTCGCCCAAGCCACCCGAACCGCAGAGTTCGCCCGCACTCGGCGCGTCCCCCTCCCCCGCCGCAGCGGGGGAGGGCCGGGGAGAGGGTAGGCGCGCACCACCCGTGAGCACCCGCACCCGCACGGCGAACCGCGACGAAGGCATCCGGCCTGAAGACCTGTGGAGTATCCTCATGCAACGCACCGCCGTCACCCTCGTCCCCCTCGCCCTGCTCCTCCTGCTGCTCGCCGCCGCCCACGCCAAGGACGATCCGGCCGTCGACTTCACCTGGAAGCTGAAGCCGCAGGACTATGCAGAATACACCTTATCCACCGTCACGGAAACGAACGGGCAAATCAGCCTGGCCGCCCAACCGGGCCGCGGCATCGGGCTCTTCGGGTACGAAGTGGACGCAAAGGGCACGTGGAAGCACGAGCCCGGCCAGCCCGAGGACCTCGCCGGGGAACGGCTGCTCGCGCTGCCGGCCAAACCGGTCAAGCCGGGCGCGAGCTGGAAGATCGCGCAGGAGTACCCGACCTGGCCGGGCCTCAATCCCTTCGGCGCCACGGGCGAAGCGCGCTTTGCGGGGTACGAGGAGACCGGCGGCGTGCGCCTCGCCGTGCTCACCGCGACCCTGACCTTCGCTCCCGGCAAGGAGGTGAAGGGCGACCCGGCGACCGAGTCGAACCGCACGGTGACCGAAGGCACCTTGGCGGTCGAGCAGGCCTTCGATGCGGAGCGCGGCGTACTGGTGCGCGGGCGCTACGAACTGACGATGACGCAGGCGTACAACGCGCGCTACAAGGAGAAGATCAAGCGGGAGTCGAAGGTCGAGCTCACGGATTCCACTTACACGCAGCACCTGCAGTGGGACTTGAAGTCGCTGGCGGACCTGCCGTCGATCGACCTGGGCGTGCCGGTGAAGGAGGCGGTCGAGCGTGCGGTGGCGTTCGTGAAGGGCAAGCAGGAGATGGACGGCGGCTGGGACGGGACCTACAAGGCCAACTACCCGGGCGGGCCGACGGCGCTGATCCTGCTCGCGCTCCTGAAGGGCGGGGCCGGGGCGGGCGAACCGGCGATCATGCGCGGCTTCGATTACCTGCGCAAGCAGCCCTTCGCCAAGACCTACACGGTCGGCCTGACGCTGATGGCGCTCGAGGCGAAGTACATTCCGCCGGAGGAAGCGGCGAACGCCGAGGCCTTTCTCGAAGGGAAGCGGTCGGAGCTGAAGACGGCGCCGCGCGTCCTGTCGAAGGAGGACATGCGGTGGTTACAGGAGGGGACCGACTGGCTGGCGCGGGCGATGACGAAGGGTGGTGCGTGGGGGTATGAAGGACCGCGGACCGGGACGGGCGGGGGCGGTGCGGCGGCGGGGGCGTGGGACAATTCGTGCGCGCAGTACGGGGTGCTGGGGCTGTTCAGCGCGGCGCGCTGCGGCGCGACGATCAAGAACGAGGTCTGGGCCGCGGTGCTGGAGCATTGGGTGAAGACGCAGGCGGAGGAGGGTCCGGCGGCGCAGCTCCTGCTGCGCGGCTTCGGGGAGAAGGACGCGCGGGTGCTGGCGGCGGCGGCGCGCGGCTGGGGCTACGGCGACATTGCGAAGACGCCCGGAAGCACGGGGACGGCGAAGGGCGGCGCGGCGGCGGCGGAGCCGGCGCGCGGGAGCATGACCTGTGCGGGGATCGCGAGCGTGTGTCTGGCGCGGGCGCGGCTGGCGGCGGTGCGCGCGCTGACGCCGGGGCAGGCGCGGGAGGCGGAGCGGTCGGTGACCGACGGGCTGGCGTGGCTGGCGATGCACTACACCGTGAAGGAGGCTCCGGCGACTGTAGGGTGGTACTATTACTATCTCTACGGCCTGGAACGGGCGGGGGTGCTGGCGCAGCAGCGGATCGTGGGCGAGCACGACTGGTACCGGGAGGGCGCGCTGACGCTGCTCTCGAAGCAGACCGGCGACGGGGCGTGGGCGAATTCGACCGTGGAGACGTCGTTCGCGATCCTGTTTCTCAAGCGCGCGACCACGCCGGTGTTCTCGAAGTGAGGGAGCGCGGGCGGGCCTACGGCCTAGATAATGGTCAGGGGCCTTTGTGGCGCAGGCGTTCCTCCTATGCGCTCCGCGCTGCGGGGGACAGGCCTCGCCTGCGCCGCCGGTCATCCGATGTACGCTCGCGCCAAGGCGGGTCGATCCCCTGGGGCCGGGCTGGATCTGGCCGGGCTGCCGGTCAGCCATTCTCCTTGACGATCGACCGAACTCAACCATGAGATAGCGCCAAAAGCCACTATCTCATGGTGAATTATGACAGGCTATCGGGCTTGCGATCTCGCTCCCCAGGTGGAAGCGGCACTCGCCGCACTCCCCGTGGTGGCGGTCACCGGACTGCGCCAGTCCGGCAAGACGACCTTTCTGCGCAGCCAACCGGAAATGGCCGGCCGGCGCTACGTCACTCTCGACGACTTCGCCACGCTGGACGCGGCGCGACGCGATCCGGATGGGTTCGTGTCCGGGGGCGAGCCGCTTACGATCGATGAAGCCCAGAGGTGTCCGGAACTTCTGCTGGCGATCAAGCGGGCGGTGGACTCAGACCGCCGACCCGGCCGCTTCCTCCTCAGCGGTTCGGCGAATTTCGCTCTGCTCCGCGATCTATCGGAGAGCCTGGCTTCGATCGTTCGCGCAGGATAAGATCATGAATGTGCGCCTGCGGGAGGGTGGTTCCGGAGCGAGAACCGCCGTGCGACCCGGCCCCCGGCGGAACCACTGGAGGTGCGTCCATGCCCGAAATCGCCGACCGCATCGAGATCGACCCGCAGCGCTGCCACGGCAAGCCGGTGACACGGGACACGCGGGTGCTCGTACGGACCATCCTCGGTGCATTGGCCGCCGCGGACAATCCCGAGCGCGTCGCGGAGGCCTACGGGATCACCCTACAGGACGCGCGCGCCGCCATTGCCTTCGCCAACCAGCTCGTCGCGGACTGGGATCACGTCGCAGTCCGGGGGTGATCGGTGAAGTTCCTGATCGACGCGTGTCTTCCCCGGGACGTGGCGGCTCTGCTCGCCACCTACCGGCACCTCAGCGTTGACGCGCGCGATGTCGGCCTGGGACGGGCTCCCGACCCGGAGATCGCGGCCTACGCGCGCGCCCACCAGCTTTGCCTGCTCACGGAGGACTAGTGTCCTGTCAACATCGAATCTTCCGGTCCGCGTAGGGGCGCCTCGTGAGGCGCCCCGAGGGGCCACGAATCGAACGACCCCAAGCAACGACGTTGACGCGACACTAGGGCTTCTCGGATATCCGCGCCTACCCGCCCGCCATGTACAGCGGAATCGTCGTCTTCGAGACTCCTGACAACACCATCGACGAGAAACTCGCCGCCCTCCGCAACCTCGTGGATCATGCGGACGTAGTTACCGCGTTGCCCCGCCGTCTGGCCATCGTCACAGCGACCAGGATCCGGCTCCGGCCCCCTCTCTGAGCAGCCAGAGCCCGGCGCAGCAGGAAGTCCAGGCGGCAGCCTGCCAAACTCTGACTGCGTCGAGCACTCTGACCGCCGATCCCCCCCCCCGTCACGTTGGGGCGCCGCCCGCCGCCCGGGAGTGTGCCGCCTCGGCCTGGCACCGCAGCTCCGGATCGTCCGGACGCAGCCGCGCTGCCTCATCAAGGGCCGCCGCGGCAGGCGCACGGGCTTGGCGCCGCGCTCTGCAACTGGAGCGCGGGCGGGCCTACGAATCCGCCCGTCCCTGCGGCGGCGCGGCCTGCGGCAGCGGCAGGAGCGCACGCACGCGGGCGCGATACTCGCGCCAGGCGGACCCGAACTTCGCCTCCAGGAACCGCTCTTCCTTCTTCACCAGGAGGAGGGTCACGAAGTAGAGCGGCAGGAGCAGGAGCAGCTTGACCCAGCTATCGCGCAGGAACGCGTAACCCGGAAGCAAGAGGAGGAGCCAACTGGCATAGGCTGGGTTGCGACAGAGGTGGTAGGGGCCATGGGTGACCAGGCGGCCGGCGCCGAAGGCCGGGAGCACGAGCGCGAGCGACCAGATCCAGACCACCAGACCGGTGGCGATCAGGGCTCCGCCGGTCGCCAGGCTCGCCCACCGGGGAAGGAAGCTCATGGCCCCGCGCTGGGGCGCGAGGACCTCCAGTCCGCCGGCGGCGCCGATGCATGCCGCCGCCCCGAGGGCAAACCACGGCCCGACACCATAGGCTCTCATCAGTGATTCCCCCGAACCTGCGCAGAACGACAGGGAACGAACCACGGCTACTATCGCGCGCCGCGCCCCGCAACGCAAGAAAACCGCGGGATCGTGGGCGGAACTCGGCCGTGGCGGGAGTCGATCAACAACTCGCCCGCGACCTGGCACGTCACCTCGGGGCGCCGCCCGCCGCCCGGGAGCGCGCCGTCTCGGCCTGGCGCCGCAGCTCCGGGTCGTCCGGGCGCAGGCGCGCCGCCGCTTCCAGGGCCGCCGCGGCGCGGTCGGGACGGCCCAGCACGCCGTAGAGCGAACCCAGCATCACCCGGCTCTGCCACAGCCCCGGCCGCCGCCGCACCGCCTCCTCGAGCGCGGCCACCGCCCGCTCGAACCACGGACGCGCGTCGCGCCCGGCGGCCTGCTCCACCTGCCCCAGCCCGGCACAGATGGCGCCCCGGTTGTTCAGGGCGGCCGCCAGGTCGGGGCTATACCGGAGGGCGCTCTCGAAGTCGGCGAGGGCGCGCCGGTACGAATCCCGGGCATCGCCCCCGCGTGCGGCCTCGACCTGACCGCGGCCCATCCAGGCGTTCCCCCGACTGTTGTAGGCTTCGGGCAGCGCCGCATTCGACTGCAGCGCCAGGTCGAAATCGGCGATCGCGCGCGCATACGCTGCGCGCGCATCCCGACCCGCCGCCGCTTCGAGGTCCGCGCACGCGAGCTGGGCGAGACCGCGATTGAAGCGCGCCGACAGGTACCCCGGCCGCGCGGCCAGCGCGGCGTCGAAGTCCGCTCGCGCCGCGTCGAGGCCGGCGGCCGCGTCGGCGCCGCGGTCCGCGTTCGCCTGGGCCAGGCAGAGCCGCGCGAGCCCGCGGATGCTGAGCGCGGCCGCGTGCGCGGGCTGAAGAGCCAGGCCGCGATCCAGGTCCGCGATCGCGCGCACGTAAGCCGCGCGCGGATCGGCGCCGCGCGCTTCGTCGACTTCGCCCAGCTTCTGCTCGGCGCGCGCGCGATTGATCCAGCCGCCGATCGCGCCCGGCGCCAGCTCGATCGCCTTGCCCGCGTCCGCGATCGCGGCCCGCAGCCCCGCGCGCGGGTCGGCCCCTACAGCACCACCGGCCCCGTCGGGCGCGGCTTCGGCTTCAGCTTCGGCCAGGCTCTGGCGCGCGAGCGCACGGTTCGAGTACGCCGCGGCGTGGGTATCGCGCCGGAGCAGGGCGGCATCGAAGTCGGCCAGGGCGGCGCGGAAAGAGGGCTTGGGGTCGCGGCCACCGGTGGCCTCGGCCTCGCCCTGACGCTGCCAGGCCAGTCCGCGACCGGCCAGGGCTCCGGCATCTTCCGGATCGGCGGCGAGCAGGGCGTCGAAGTCCGCGCGCGCGCGCCGGAAGGTGTCCCACGGTTCGCGCCCGCGGGCCGTCTCCTCCTCGCCGCGGAGCACACAGAGGCTTCCGCGATTGTGCCGGGCTTCGCGGGAGGCGGGGTCGGCGGCGAGCGCGGCGTCGAAATCCTCGCCGGCGCGCGCCAGGCGGGGCGTGG